>CAZCFT010000079.1:0-11863 GCA_964498015.1 uncultured Ignavibacteriaceae bacterium | reverse complement strand
AGATCGGGGCGCTCGATCAACATGAGTGAAGCGCTTTGCCAAAATATACACTTTTCCAACAAGCCCTGTGGTTTGGTTATTGAGGGCGACCATTTTGAAAGGATATTTGCATTGATACGGGGCGGACATGATAAGTAACCAGAAAAAGAAACGACTAATCTATCTTATCATCAGCATCATGGCTTTGGCCATTATTATAATCATTGGCTATAGTTTTCAAATTGGCGCCGAGTTGGGCAGCAAATATACGCCATTGATAGACGCCTGTATGGCAATCAAGGCGGAAACCGCGAAAGCAACGGTGTGCCTTGATGAGATACTTTTCGGCGAAGAACTTGCCTATCCCGAAGAACTTGATGAACACCTAAAAGAAGCGGAATGGCATGCGCAGGCGATCCTGAACGGGGGATCAAATTGGGAGTACACCTATCAGGCGGTTATCACGCCGACGCTGATTGAGGAATGCAAGAAGTTAATTATCTCTATCAAAAAATATAGAGGGGGCATTGAGTTAATCGTTGACGCGGTGAACCGCGGAATAATGGACTCAAGCCTTGATTTTGCGGTTGATTCGCTCTATACGCAGGTTCAGGCACAAGCAGACGAACTTGAGGAATCTCTGCAAGATTCATGGAAAGCAGATCAGGCAAAGTTTAAATCCCTGCAGATTGCGCTTATTTTCTCATGCGTGATTCTGGGGCTTCTCATCATCGTTCTTTTGGTGGGGTACGAGAAATCGAGAGCAAGAGCCCTGATTGACTTGCAACGGGCCAAAAGCGGGCTGGAGAATGAGCTAAATGAGCGTCGTAAGGCCGAAACAGCCTTGCGAACCATATTTGATACAGCCCCCAACCTTATTCTCTCGCTGGATAAGGATGGAACCATCATCGACTGTAATGATCGCATAAAGAATCTTTTATTATTCGATCCGAATGAAATTCGAGGCCGCTCATTCAATGTCATCATCCATCCGCAGTCGCTGGTTCAAGCAAAAGGCGATCTCAGGAAAACCATAGCGCAGGGTTCATCTTACGGTAAGGAATGCCAGCTGATCCGCAAGGACTTCGAAATTGTGGATGTCCGGGTAAACTCGACATGTATATATGACGATAACGATTTTCCAACTCGCATAATATGCGTGATGGATGATGTGGCGGAAGTCAAGAAACGCGAAAAGATATTATTAGAACAGTATCAACTGCTGAAAACAACTATCGATTCCTTGAGCCATCCGTTCTATATGATAGACGCCAATACTTATAAAATTATTATTGCCAACCATGCATCAGGATATAATATCGATTTCGGCGTGAATGACGCGCCGCAAACCTGCTACGAATTGACCCATCGGTCAAGCATCCCCTGTCATCTGGCCGGCGAGGCCTGCCCTGTTGACATCGTGAAAAGGACGGGACAGCCAGTCGTCGTAGAGCATATCCATTTTGATAGTGAGAATAATCGCAGATATTCCGAAGTGCACGGGTATCCGGTATTTGACGTGGATGGCCGGGTCAGCAGAATTATTGAATATTGCTTCGACATAACGGAGGGGAAGAAGTCGGAGGAACAACAGAATGAACTTCGGGAGAGACTGCAACGGGCGGAAAAAATGGAGGCTCTTGGCCTGCTGGCCGGAGGAATAGCGCATGACCTTAACAATATGCTCGGCCCCTTGGTAGGATATCCGGAATTAATGATGGCAAAACTGCCGGAAGACAGCCCTCTAAGAAAGAATCTTCGGGTCATGGCAAAATCCGCCGGCGACGCCGCGGCAGTGATTCAGGATCTTCTGACCCTTGCCCGGCGCGGGCGATGCGAATTGATAGCAACCAACCTGAATAATGTCATTATCAATTTCCTTGAGTCTCCGGCCTATAAGGAGCTGTCCGGCAAACGTAGAGATGTAAGGCTCCAGCTGTTGCTGAATGAAAACATTTCTAATATTCTTGGTTCAGAGCCTCATCTTGCGAAAGTCATAATGAATCTGGTGGGCAACGCCTATGAAGCGATGGGTCCCGGAGGGAAATTGAAAATTCAAACCACTCAGTCTCATGCGACAGCATTACGTTGCGGTTTTGATAAAATAAATCCCGGTGAATATATTTCGCTTAGCATCAGCGACACCGGAGCCGGAATTCCTCCCGAGGATATGAAGAGGATTTTTGAACCGTATTTTTCTCGGAAAAAAATGGGAGAGAGCGGAAGTGGACTTGGGTTGTCAATCGTTTATGGGATTGTCAAAGATCATAAAGGATACTATGATGTAATCTCTGAATTGGGCAAAGGGACAGAGTTCATCCTCTATTTCCCTGCCTCTGCCGTCCCAATTTCAGAAAGGCCCGCGCCGAGCACGAATCCGGCGGGGCATGAAACGGTTCTAATTATTGATGATTCAAAAGAGCAATGCGATTTGGCCTCTGAAATGCTTCGGATAATGGGATACACTGCCGTCAGCGCCGGCGGTGGCAGAGAAGCCGTAGAGTATCTCAAAAGCAATCGAGTCGATATAGTACTGCTTGATATGATCATGGAAGAGGGTTTCGGAGGATTGGAGACCTATCAGGAAATCCTCAAGATCAATCCCAATCTGAAGGCAGTTATTATAAGCGGCTATTCCGAAACGGATCAAGTGCAAGAGACTCAGAAATTGGGGGCCGGCCAATTTATTCGGAAACCGTTTTCATGCGAAGAACTGGCTGGGGCGATACGCGCCGAGCTGGACAAAAATACGGTAGTCGCGGAAAATTCAATCAGGCCGAAATCTGTTGAAATATCCCCTACAGCTCCATAGAATCATATTGTCGGCAAAGTCTATGCGACCCAAAAACTTCATACCGCTTCAGAATCGTTTGCCATACCGCCTGTCGTAGGCAAAATTGGCCATTTTTATCAGTAAAGAATTGGCGAGGGAAGTCGATTCTATATTAGTATTATTAAGCTCACTGGATTTGCTGATTTTATCGCATCATTTCAGCTCTCGGATGTCCTGAAATCCAAATCCACTGAGGGGCGCCCGGAGATAATGCCCTGAAGGGAAGTTTTGCTTCCGGTGAAGTTGGATTTTATATAAAAAGGGATCGCCGATTGAAGACACGGACCGACAGTAAGAAATTAGATGCCCCCAATATGGTTTTGATAGGTATTCTGCTGGGGATTTCCTTTTGGATAATTGACCCTCTTATTGACGTTTATCTCCTGAGCGGCGATACATTCTTGAATAATGCTTTCAATCCCGATTCCCAGGAGATCTGGCTGAGGTCCTTTGTCTCTTTTCTATTTCTGAGTTTTGGCATATTTGCGGAATTCAATTCCTCCAGACGCAAGCAAAGCGAGAAAGCCCTAAGAGACAGCGAGGCGAAATTTCGTCTGCTCTATGAAGATGCGCCTCTGGGGTATCAATCGCTGAATGGAAAGGGGAATATTCTGAAGGTTAATCGGGCCTGGTTGAGTCTGCTCGGGTATGACGAAGATGAAGTAACGGGTCGCTGGTTCGGCGATTTTCTGAACGAGGACTCCAGAGCCAAATTCATGAATAGATTTCCGATTTTTAAGACCCAGGGAGAAGTGCACGGCGCAGATTTTGTGATGATAAAGAAAGACGGCACGTCCCTGGCAGTATCACTCGATGGCAGAATATCACGTAACGAACGGGGTGAATTCAAACAGACGCACTGTATTCTGCGTGATGAAACCGAGCGGATGCGTGCCGAGGAGCAGATAATCAAGCTTTCACAAACGGTTGAACAGAGTCCGGTTTCAGTGGTACTTACCGACCTCAAGGGAAATATCGAATACGTCAACCCCAAATTTACGGAATTGACCGGATACGCGCTTGAAGAGGCTTTGGGGCAGAATCCGCGAATATTGAAATCCGGTCAAACTGCCGGTGAGGAATACAAAAATCTGTGGGCGACAATAACCGGCGGCGGGCAATGGCGGGGCGAGTTTCGAAATAAGAAAAAGAACGGGGAGTTATTCTGGGAAAAGGCATCTATCTCTCCAATCAGGAATCGAAAAGGCGAAATCACTTATTATCTGGGCGTCAAAGAGGATATCACCGATAAGAAGCGAATTGAAGAGGCTCTGTTGGACAGGGAAGCAAAATACAGGACGCTTTTTGAGTATTCGGTGGACGGTATTTTCCTAATGACCGACATATTTCTCGATTGCAATGAGCAGGCCTGTAGAATGTGGGCTTGCGAGCGGGAAGATATAGTTGGACATAGCCCGGTGAAATTCTCGCCCGAATTTCAGCCGGATGGACGGCGCTCAGATGAATCGGCCAAAGACAAGATTGATTCCGCCCTTTCCGGAAAACCGCAGAGATTCTACTGGAAGCATTTACGCAAAGACGGAATCTTGATAGACACGGAAGTTGCTTTGAAGGCAATAATCGTAAATGACCGGAAAATTTTGCAGGCCACAGTGCGTGACATGACCGAGCAGAAAGAGGCGGAAGAGCGCCTGGAGCTATCTCATTCATTGCTCGCCGCCACGCTTGAATCTACGGCGGACGGAATCCTCGTAGTCAATACAAAAGGCGAAATAGAGAGTTTCAATCGGAAGTTTCTCCAATTATGGTCTATCCCCGAAGATATCATTGCTCTAAAGGATGATAATAAAGCCCTGGAATTTGTGCTGAATCAGCTGAAGTATCCACAGCAATTCCTGGACGGAGTAAAGAACCTGTATGCGACGCCTGAGGCGGAGAGTTTTGATATATTAGAATTTAAGGACGGAAAGTATTTTGAAAGATTTTCTCTGCCTCAGAAAATAGGAGAAGATATAGTTGGCCGGGTCTGGAGTTTCCGCGATGTCACCGATCGAAAACGGGCGCAGGAGGCTTTCTCAGAGGAAAAAGAACGGTTGGCGGTAACTTTGCGCTCGATCGGCGATGGCGTTATCACAACCGATACGGAAGGATTTGTCACCCTCATCAATTCAGTCGCAGAGCGATTAACCGGCTGGAATCCTAATGAAGCGATTGGGAAAAAACTGGAACAAGTTTTCAAAATTATTTCCAGTGTTACAAAAGAAATCTTGCCAAGTCCGGTGGATAGGGCTCTCCGATTTGGCGGGCCGATTGAGCTTGACAGCGACACGGTCCTGTTAACCAGAGATGGTTCCGAACGGATGATTGCCGATAGCGCCGCCCCAATCAAGGACGAAAGAGGCGATGCCATCGGTGTTGTCTTGGTTTTCCGGGATATAACGGAAAAGCTAAGAATCGAAGAAGAACTTGCCAAGACAGAAAAACTGGAGTCTCTTGGTATTCTTGCGGGGGGAATTGCCCATGACTTCAATAATATCCTGACGGCTATTATGGGAAATATTTCGCTGGCAAAGATGAATTTGCCTGAGCACACGGAGGTCTCTGAGATATTGACCAGCGCTGAAGATGCTTCCGCCCGGGCTCAGGATTTGACTCATCAACTCCTGACCTTCGCTCGAGGGGGAGCGCCGATCAAGAAAACAGCATCGATCATTCCGGTCATCAAGGAAGCGGCAGGCTTTGCGCTTCACGGCTCCAATATCCGGTGTGACTTCAGTTTTGACGATAACCTATTCCCCGTGGAATTTGATGAAGCGCAAATCTCCCGGGTTCTAAGTAATCTGGTAATCAATGGCCATCAGGCAATGCCGGAAGGAGGGGTCATAAATATTTCAGCCGCCAATATTAATGCTCCTCTTGAGGATCATCCCATCTTAAGAGAGGGAAATTGGGTCAAGATAACGGTGAAGGATCAGGGGATAGGAATACCGCCTCAATATATCGACAAAATCTTTGACCCCTTCTTCACGACCAAGCAGAAAGGAAGCGGCCTTGGCCTGGCCATATCATATTCCATTGTCAAGAAACATGGGGGGCATGTCGAAGTAGATTCCACTGAAGGAACCGGGAGCTCTTTTCATATATACCTCCCCGCTTCTCGGCAGAAGATTGAAGAGTCAAAAATTGAAGATGAAAAACCGGCGTCTGGGGTGGGCAAGATTCTAATCATGGACGATGATGAGGGAGTCAGGGAGGTTGCAAGCATAACTCTAAGCAGGCTGGGGTATCAGGTGACGACCGCAGGAGACGGTCGCGAGGCTGTCGGGCTATATAAGAATGCCAGGGAATCCGGTCAACCCTTTGAAGCGATTATCATGGATCTCACTGTCCCGGGCGGATTGGGCGGCAAGGAAGCGCTTGCGATTTTGCGTCAGTACGACCCCAATGTCAAAGCAATCGTTTCCAGCGGCTACAACGATGACCCCATCATGGCAGATTATGGAGAATTTGGTTTTTGCGGAGCCGTCTGCAAGCCTTATAATGCCGGGCAGTTGGGAAACATCCTGCATGAGATATTGGGGAAAGCTAAATCGCCCGTAAGCCCGAGCTGACGATTCTCTTTTGAAATAGTATGATCGCCGAAATTTCTTCCAATTCAATCTGATCAAAATAATCTTGTGGACGCCATTTCGTAAACTTTTATTTTGCATTGCCTTTTGGGCTTGATTTATTAAATTGTCTCCCGATATAATGACTGGATATACCCCTCCCCGCAACGCGGAGTGGGGCTTTTGTGCTTGGAGAAAAATAAAATATGGCGCTGGTAATTGAAAATAAGAGAAGCTCCCTTAATGGTATAATCACGGGATTCGGCCGATCGCACCCATTTGAACAACTGCTTCAGCGTTTGGAGTCTAATGATGGTCGTGAAGTTGCTGTTTCCGGATTAGCCGGCTCATCCCCCGCTATTCTTTTGGCCAGTATGGCTAAATCATATAGCCGACCGATCGCCGCCATAATGTCTGACTCCGAGTCGGCGGCTAATCTATATGATGACCTCTGTTTTCTGCTCGGCGAAGAAAAGGTGGCATATTTCCCGGCCAGGATGATGCCCCTTTACGAATTTCATCCCCCGGTAGCCGAAATTACAGGGCAAAGATTATCGACCCTTGCAAAGTTACTCGATGCTGATTTTCAGATTGTGGTGACGCCAATCACTGCGATTATAGAGCCGACTATTTCGCTGAGAGATTTCGAGAGCGGCAAATTGAGCCTGAAAATCGGAGATGAGCTTGAAATACAGAACCTTGCTTCAAAATTAGTCACGCTTGGCTTCCGGCGGGCGCCATTGGTTGAAGAAGTCGGTGATTTCGCCTTGCGCGGCGGCTTGATTGACTTTTTTTCTCCCGGATTCGAGTCCCCCGTGAGAGTCGAATTTTTTGGCGATACCATTGAGACCATTCGGCAGTTTGATGTTTCGACCCAACGAACCAGCGAGAGACTTGACAGAGTGATACTTCTCCCGCGGCGCGAAATCCCTATCACGCAGGAAACGGTTGAAAAATACATAGAGCAGTTACCGGAAGCCGATGCTTCTCTCCTTCGCGCCCGTTATCTGAATGATCCGGAGCTTCCCGGTTTGGAGTGGCTGGCGATATCATTTGGAATTAAGCCGGGTTGTTTGTTGGATTACCTGCCGCAAGATGCCTCATTCTTTCTCGACAGCGCCGCCTCCCTCAAAGGAGCTATTGATGATACTCTGAAAGATTCTCAAGAACATTATGAAAGAATAAGGGATAAACTTGAGAGGCCTCCTTCGGTCGAGGATTATTATTGCAATAAGAATACATTATGGGCGAGATTGGAGTCAGCGCAGAAAATCAACATGTTGCCGTTTAAGGGCGGAAAAGCCGACATAATCGATTTCCAATGCCGGGAGCACCCGTCGATTGGATCACGGTTTGACCTTCTGGCCACAGCAATAAATAGTCTATTGAATAATGGGGTCAACTTTTTAATTGCCGCCGACAATCCGGGGCAGGCGTTGCGCTTAAATGAACTCCTGTGCGAAAAGATGGGATTCATCACCCCGCTTCCGGTCGAGGTGGCGCACCTTAAGGGGGGATTTGTCTGCCGCGAAAGTAAACTGGCGCTTTTAACCGATCATCAGATATTTGGAAGGTATTTTCGTCGGACAAGGCGCAGGAAGTTCCACGAAGGGGTGGCGATTCAAAGCTACACCAGCCTGACAAAGGGCGACTATGTTGTACATGCGGACTTTGGCATCGCTCGATACGCCGGTCTCAGGACTATCACTGTCGATGGTCGGGCGCGTGATTGCCTTCTTTTGATATATGCCGAAAAAGATAAGCTCTATGTTCCGATCGAGGAATTCAATCGGGTCGGCAAATACTCGGGAAAGGATTCTGCGCCCAAGCTTTCCTCTCTTGGGGGGACAGGATGGGAAAAAATCAAGGCGCGCACGAAGAAAGCCATTGCCGACATGGCGGCCGATCTTATCAAGATTTATGCAGAGCGAAAATCCCGCCCCGGTTTTGCTTTCAGTCCCGATACAACCTGGATGAGGCAATTGGAAGCGTCGTTTATCTATGATGAAACTCCCGACCAGCTGAAAGCAATTGAAACCATCAAGGCGGATATGGAAAAGCCGACTCCGATGGACCGCCTGGTCTGCGGCGATGTCGGGTATGGCAAGACGGAAGTAGCAGTGAGGGCCGCTTTCAAGGCAGTCGAGGCGGGCAAGCAAGTGGCGGTTCTCGTGCCGACAACTATTCTGGCCCAGCAACACTTGACAACTTTTACGCAAAGGTTGTCCGATTTTCCAGTGAGAATTGACATGCTCTCGCGGTTTCGGAATCGTAAAGAGCAGGCGGAAATTATCAAGCAACTGGCGGCCAAGTCAATCGATATTATCATAGGTACTCATCGCCTGCTTTCAAAGGATGTCCGTTTTGCGGACTTAGGACTGCTGGTTGTTGACGAGGAACAGCGATTCGGAGTCAAACATAAGGAAGAGCTTCGCAGGCTAAAAGCCACGGTAGATACTATTGCCATGACAGCAACCCCGATCCCGCGCACATTGAATATGTCTCTGATGGGGGCGCGTGACATGTCGCTTATCAACACCTCGCCCAAGGACCGTCTCCCTATTGTGACCGAAATATCTGAATTCGAACCGGAGATTATTCAGGAGGCGATCCTGCGCGAGGTTGACCGGGGGGGACAGATATTTTTTGTCCATAATCGTATCCAGACGATTGAGGCGATATATCGATATCTGAAAAAAATTGTGCCTCAGGTCGAGATTGCCGTAGCGCACGGCCAGATGCATGAACGGTCGCTCGAGGGAATAATGCTGGCTTTTCTTTCCGGCAGATTTCAAGTTTTGCTGACGACCTCAATAATAGAATCAGGGCTGGATATTCCCTCGGTCAATACGATTATCATCAACCGCGCCGACCGATTTGGTCTGGCCCAGCTTTATCAATTGAGAGGACGGGTCGGGCGTTCGGCAGTGCGAGCGCATGCCTACCTTCTTACTCCCCCCTATCGTCTGCTTACCGAGGATGCCCGCAAGCGGCTTCGCGCTTTCGAGGCGCATGCCGATCTGGGTTCCGGTTTTGCACTGGCGATGAAAGACCTCGAAATCCGAGGCGCCGGAAATATTCTTGGGTCGGAGCAATCGGGGTTTGTTGAAGAAGTAGGCTTCGACCTTTATACCAAACTGTTGGAAGAAGCTGTCGCTGAATTGAAAGGGGAAAAGGTTGTCGGCGCGCCGGATACAAAACTCGAAGCCGATATTGATTTCTTTATCCCTGACAGCTATATCAATATCAATCAGCAAAAAGTAGAAATCTATCAGCGAGTTGCCGGGGCGCGGACGCTTCAAGAGATAGAAGATATCCGGGATGATGTCGAAGATCGCTTTGGCCGGTTGCCTGATGTTGTCAATAATCTGCTTGATGCCGCCGCAGTGCGGATATCGGCGTGGGCATTGGAAGTCGAGAAAGTCAGATTCAGAAAAGGGCGGGTAGAGCTTCAATTCAAGGAGAATAAAAAGTTCCAGCGGAAGGAAATCGAGGCCATTAGACGTGCGGTGGATGCGCCGTTGGAGTTCTCGCTCGGTGATACACCACTCGTCAAAATCGACCTTTCTAATATCACAGAGAAAGGCCGATTGACATATTTGCGGTCGGCACTGAATAGGATTCAATGATGGCGGAATTCGCCAAGAAATCTTAAGCAAACGCTTGACAACATAATTGAGGTCTGTATATTGACATTCGATCGCGGGGTGGAGTCCGCCACTGGCGGAGTAGCTCGTCGGGCTTGTATGTTTTCAGTCTATATGATTCAATCGAGGCATGGCAACCGTTACACCGGCCATACTTCTGATCTGAAACGGCGGCTTTTGGAGCATAATAGTGGCTTATGCAAAACGACAAAGGTTGACTGCGGGTGGCGTGTAATTTATCAGGAATTATATGGAACACGGGGTGAAGCGATGAAAAGGGAGAGATGGCTGAAGTCTGGGGCCGGGAGGAAATATGTTGAGAATATCTTGGCCGGAGAAAAAATATTGCTCAACAACTTGGCGAAGGATTGACAATCGATACGTGAATATGTCTGATTGGGGGTGGAGTCCGCCACTGGAGGAGCAGTTCGTCGGGCTCTCCAAGTCAAAACATAATTCTGCAAATAATTTCAACTATTGCTTGACAATAAGGATTGGACCTCTATATTTGAAAATTGATCGCGGGGTGGAGCAGTCCGGTAGCTCGTCGGGCTCATAACCCGAAGGCCGCAGGTTCAAATCCTGCCCCCGCTACCAAATCTAGGCCTCTGAGGGGTAACGACTTCAGAGGTTTCTTTTTCTGGGGGACTTCCTTCAAAAACAGAATTTGCTAACAGTTTGCTAACAGAATTTCCGAAAACTGTTTCATCCAATCGCTCCGCCGCCTCCTTTTGCGTTCCGGGAAACAAGTGTCCGTAGCGATCCAGCGTGGTTGTCGCCGATGCGTGCCCAAGCTGGTGCTGAATGAACTTGATGTTCTCGCCGTTCGCAATCAGAAGCGAGGCGAAGCTATGTCTTAGGTCATGGAAACGCCTGCGCGGTAAACCTGCTCTGACGAGTGCGGGATGGAATTCCCGCCTGACAACATTATCCGGGTCCAGTGGCTGACCTTTTTCATTACAGAATATAAGGTCAGATACGGATTGTCGAGCAAGCAACCGGTGTCGCTCAAGTTCTCGCCGCAAGGTCGGCGACATTATGATCCGCCGAACTCCGTTCTGCGATTTGGGAGAAACAAACGAACCTCTGTAGAGCGACCGCCTGACACAGATTTGTGATGAGTGCCAGTCAACATCGCCCCACTGCAGGGCGAGAAGCTCGCCGCGTCGCATGCCGGTCATTACGGCTGTCAAAAACAGGGTGTAATAATTCGGATTGGCATTATCAAGGAAAAGCCGAATTTCCTCAGGCGTGAAGAAGTCCATCTCCTCTTGTTCGACTCTGGGCCTCCGTACTGTCCGCGTCGGGTCGTGACGAATGTGTCCCCACTGGAGTGCGTGCTTGAACATCTCCTTCAGAGGAACGAGAATATTCACCACGGACTTCGGAGTGAGACCCTCCTCGGAAACCTTCCTTGCCAAGAATGACTGAATGTGCGCCCCAGTAATTTGGTTCAGATGCAGGTCGCCGAAAGCGGGGATCAGATGCAGCCGCAAAATGGTTTCATAGCTCACGTAGGTGGACGGTTTGACGGACACCTTCGCGTAGTCAGAAAGCCATGTCGCAGTGAAGTCACGGAACAAAATCTTCGAATCTTCAGGCTGAATTCCGGCATTGATGTCATTAAGCCTCTTGGCCAAGAGTTTTTCGGCCTGTTTCTTGTTCGGTCCCACCGCTTCCCACTTCTGCCTGCCGTTGACCCGGTAAATACAGTAATACACGTCAGAGCGTTTGCGTACGCTTCCGCGCGCCATTTCGATCTCACCTCCTTTCTCTTTGGCATGGCTAAAGGGTGAATTGCATTTGAAGAATACCAGGGGGGCACCATAGCTGGC
>CAZCFT010000078.1:0-12302 GCA_964498015.1 uncultured Ignavibacteriaceae bacterium | reverse complement strand
TTTAGGTGAAAGCAGGAATATCGAAATGATAGACAAAGGGAAAAAATGAAAGAAAAAATTCATCCGAAATATTTCGACACCACCATAACCTGTGCCTGCGGAAATGTCATCAAGACCCGATCTACCGTAAAAGATATCCGTGTGGAAATTTGCTCCAGTTGCCATCCCTTTTTCACCGGACGTCAGAAGCTTGTTGACACAGCTGGACGAATCGACCGATTCCGCAGGAAGTATGGGCTGGATAAAGAGGGTCAGGCTAAGCCGCCGGCTCCCAAGAAGAAAAAAGCTGACAAATCCTGATAATGAGCCTGAGGCTCAAAAAAGTTGTCCGCTTACAAATTGCGGGAAAGAACGTATATAGTTAAGCTATGTATCGATATTTCTCAGCTTTGCCAATCTTTAATCTAAGGTATATTAATGCCTGATTTGAGCGTCGGCGGACAAGCGGTTATTGAAGGGGTTATGATGCGATCAAAAGATCGCGTCGTCACGGCGGTTCGTGTTTCATCAGGCGAAATCCTCGTCAAGTCCGAAAATTATGTTTCTCTGACAAGGCGAAACAAAATTCTTGGTTTGCCTGTCATCAGGGGTGTCATCTCCTTTTTTGAAATGCTGATTATCGGCATTAGGACACTGAATTTCTCCGCTGATATTGCTGTCAAAGAAATGGAAAAGGCCGAAGCTGATGTCAAAGGGGAGAAATATATAGCCAAAGAGAGAAAAAACAGTAACTTTATTCTTATTGGCGCCGCAATTTTTGCTCTCGCCCTTGGCATCATGGTCTTCTTCTTTGTTCCTCTGGCGATCTCTTCATTGTTCAGCAAGGGGAAAGATGCCGTCGTTTTCAATCTGGTCGCGGGCGCCGTCAGGGTCTTTCTGTTTCTTATTTATGTATGGGGTATCTCTCTTTTTGGCGAATTCAAGCGAGTATTCCAGTATCACGGAGCAGAACACAAGTCAATCTTTGCCTACGAGAATAATGCCGAACTTACGCCGGAAAGCGTGTCCAGATTCTCCACTTTCCATCCCCGATGCGGTACTAGCTTTATTTTAATAGTCGCTCTGTTTGCCATTTTGATTTATTCATTTTCCGATACGATCTATACTATTTCAGCCGGCGATCCGCCGACGCTGATACGGCGGTTTTTACTCCATTTCAGTCTGCTTCCCCTTGTGGCCGGAGGCGCCTACGAGCTCTTGAAGCTCTCAGGACGGACACGCAATAACAGCCTCACCAAAATTTTGATTCAACCCGGCCTTTGGCTTCAGAGAATTACCACCAAAGAGCCGACCTCTGCCCAGATGGAAGTGGCCATTGTTGCCCTCGAAACAGCCCTCGGCATGACCGAATCCAGACTTACCGTCAAAAAGACTTGTCTTTAGCTATATTTTCCCCTTATACTCTACCGGTTCATTTGCATGGAATAGGTTATAATGCTGGCTATTGTCGAGAAATTTGAAAAGCGTCTGGAGGAACTCAATAATGAATTGATGAATCCTTCTGTTTTATTCGACCCCTCGCGCCTGAAAGCTATAAGCCAGGAACGGCGGCAGGTGGAGGAAATCTTTAAGGCCGGACAAGTTTATAAAAATTGCTTAAAATCGATCGATGATGCACACGAAATTATCAACGATTCTGAAGACCCAGAACTGATTGAAATGGCCAAACAGGAACTTCAAGAATCAACCGAGAAGCTGGTATCGCTTAAAGAGAAACTAAACATCCTACTGGCGCCGCGCGACCCCAACGATTCCAAAAATGCTATCATTGAAATCCGAGCCGGTACCGGCGGCGAAGAAGCGGCGATCTTTGCCGCTGATCTCTATCGAATGTATACTCGCTTCGCTGAAAGCAAAGGCTGGAAAGTGGAGACTTTTTCCTCTAACCCGACCGGATTAGGCGGCCTCAAGGAAGTGATTTTCCAGGTCCGAGGAGATTCTGCCTACGGCGAACTGAAATTCGAATCAGGGGTTCATCGGGTCCAGCGGGTTCCCCAAACTGAATCATCGGGGCGAATACATACCTCAGCGGCCACAGTGGCGGTGCTTCTTGAGGCCGAAGAAGTAGATATCAAAATTGAAGAAAGAGACCTGAAGATCGATGTCTTTCGCTCTTCAGGCCCCGGTGGCCAGTCGGTTAATACGACCGATTCGGCTGTGCGAATCACTCATCTTCCGACCGGCACGGTAGTCATCTGCCAGGATGAAAAATCCCAATGGAAAAATAAAGCCCGGGCTTTGCAGGTTTTACGGGCGCGTCTTCTGGATAGAGCCATCGAAGAACAAAACAAGGAAATAGCGCAGGAGCGAAAGGCAATGGTCAGCACCGGGGACAGGTCGGCCAAAATTCGCACATATAATTTCCCCCAATCGAGGGTCACCGACCATCGGATTGGCCTCACGCTTTATCGTCTTGATGACATCATGCAAGGGAACATCGATGAATTAGTTTTGGCGCTCAAAAAAGATGACCTTGATAAAAAAATTAAATCGCTTGATAAAATGAAAGAGGGAGCCCGATGAAATTATTCAGATTCGCCGGAGCATTGGTTTTAACCGTGGTAATGCTCTTCATAGCCCGCAACCTCTCGATGGTAAAGCCGATTGATCTGAAGAGATCAGTTGAGGGTCTTACCATTGAGCACACGACTGTTCCCAAGATTGTAGAAGGGAATCCCGACAAAATTACAGTAAAAATATCTAATGCCGGGGGGAAAGAAATTAATGCTTATCTGCTGACTACCTCCGAAAAGACCGATGATCAAGCAAAATACACCGTTGCCGAGATGAAGCTTGATCAATCGGGCGCCTACTCCGCCCCCATACCAATACTCTCCAAAGGAAAAAAAATCTTCTATTACATTAATATAATAGATAGCGATGGTCGCAATATCGTTCAGATACCCTCCCGTGAGTCTGGCCCGATGAAGCTGAAATATGAGGGAAAGGTTCCTCCCTATATTATCTCTCCGCACATTTTCTTGATGTTTATAGCAATATATTTTGCTTCGCTGGCCCTATTTGACGCTTTTAATGTCGGCGCCAAGGGCGTCGATCCGGTACGAATGGCGAAGAATCTCCGCTGGGCGACTGCCGCCATTTTTGTCGGAGGGTATCCATTCGGATGGGCCATGAATTATTTTGCCTTTGGAGTGGTATGGGAGGGGATTCCATTTGGCTGGGATTTCACGGATAATAAAACCCAGATAGTACTGCTCTACCTGATCTTTCTTAATCTGTCGATGCTTGGGGCCTTATATAATAATCGCTTCGGCAAAAATAATTTTTCCGATAAAACCCTCGGCTGGCTCACGATTATAGGCTATCTGCTTGTTGCGGCCATCTATATTATTCCCCATTCAATTCAATTTTCTGTTCCGGCCACAGCTCTATTTTCTTATGGATTGACAGCCGTCATTGTTGGATTGTATATTTTTGGATTGACGAGAAAGCAGAAATGGATCGAGAGAAAATCGCCCAAATAGCCCTGAAAGAGTGTCATTCTCTTGGAGCGCAATATGTCGATGTCCGCCTTGAAAAAATAGAGGACGAAAATATTTCCGTCTCCGACGGTAATGTCGAGCCAATCGAGCAATCGATTTCAATCGGTATCGGAATCAGAGTTCTAAAAGACGGCGGCTGGGGTTTTGCCTCGACTGACAATCTTTCTGAGAAGTCAGTCAAGAGCAAGGCGAAGCTGGCCATTGAAATTGCTATGGCTTCCGCTTCCATAAATAAATTGCAAAATCCGGCTTTTGACGGACGGAAAATCGACCTTTCTCCTCTCAAGCCTGCCAAAGGGGATTTTGTCTCCCCATACGAGATAGACCCTTTTACCATCCCTCTTGATAAGAAGATCGCCTTTCTAATGGATATCGATACGGCTATTGCGTCCGGCGGAGGAGAAAAAATAAACTCCAGAAACTGTTTTGCCGGTTTTCGTAAAATAGACAAATATTTTTCCTCAAGTGACGGCGCCGCCCTAAGACAAATAATTGTTCAGACTGGTGGCGGACTCTCTTTAGGGATGACCAAATCCCGTCGAGAACGGTATGAGCGCACTTACCCGTCATCGTCTGGACAATATGAATGCAAAGGTTACGAACTGCTGGAAGAACTGAAGATGAAAGATGCCGTTCCGCGGCTGATTGAGGAAGTGCAAATGCTGATGACAGCGGAACCTTGCCCGGCGAACGCCACGACTATTCTTCTGTCGGGCGATCAGGTATCTCTTCAGATACATGAATCAATCGGCCATCCGCTTGAACTGGATAGAGTTTTTGGTTCCGAAAGAAATTTTTCGGGGACATCCTTTGCCACCCCTGAGAATCTCGATAAGCTCAAATACGCCTCGGACATCGTCACCATCGTCAGCGATCCGACCGCATCGCACGGGCTTGGCTCATTCGGTTACGATGACGAGGGCGTTCCGGCGCATTCGACCGATTTAATCAAGAACGGTATTCTCGTAAATTACCTTTCTTCTCGAGAGACTTCGGCGAGAATCGGGAAAAATTCGACCGGCGCCATGCGGGCTGACAGCTGGAAAAATGTACCTCTGGTACGCATGACCAATATCAATCTCCTTCCGGGTGATAAATCATTCGAACAAATTCTCTCTGGAATAGATGACGGCATTTATATGGATACGGTTAATTCCTGGTCAATCGACGACCAGAGAAAATATTTCAAATTTGGATGCGAAATCGGCTGGCTGATTAAAGGCGGCAAGTTGACCGCCCCCATAAACAACCCGACCTATTCTGGGTGTACTACCGATTTTTGGAATAAATGCACTGCCATCGCCGACAAAGGCTCCTTCCGCATCTGGGGGACGCCCAATTGCGGAAAGGGAGAGCCGGGACAGAATGCCCGCACCGGGCAGGGAGCATCACCGGCCCGCTTTGACAATATTCAGGTAGGGGGGTAAGAGATGATCGAGAAAGCCAGAGCCTTTGAAATTATCGAAAAAGCCCTGTCAGAATCGAAAGCCGATATGGCCGAAGTAATATTGGAAAACAGCCGCCTCGCTCTAACCAGATTTGCCGAATCAAAAATCCACCAGAATATCGATACTGAAGAAACTTCGCTCTATATCCGTCTTGTCAGAGACAAGAAAATTAGCGTCGCCGTGACCGGTGATATATCCGACGATGGGATAAAAAAGGCGATCTCCGATAGCGTCTCAATGCTTCAGTTTGCAGTCGCAGATGAAAATTTCACTTCATTCCCCGGCCCCGACGCTACCAGTCTTAATGAAAATTTTGTATCAGAAGGGACAGCGGAATGTTCGCCCGAGAAAAGGGCGAGCGCTGTGGAACTCATTTCCAAGGTTGGCCAGAAGGGTAATCTTGAGGCCTCCGGCGCCTATAGGATAGAAGCAAAAACCCTGGCCGTGGGAAATAGTCTCGGAGTGAAAAGATATTTTTATGGGAATAATGCGCAATTGTCTATGACACTTTCGGGCAATGACAAGAGCTCCGGATGGGCTTCGGAGTACAATCCTTCTGCCGCCAAGATAGACGTTGATGGGCTGGCCAAACGGGCCGCCATGAAAGCGGTGACTTCACGGAATCCGGCGGCATTGCCGGACGGGCAATACACAGTCATACTTGAACCGGCCGCGGTGGGTCAGCTTTTGTTGCTTCTGGCTTTCATGGGTTTCGGCGTGAAGACTTTTTATCAGAAGCGATCCTTTATGGCGGGCAAAATCGGACAAAAAATTGCCGGTGATAATTTTTCGGTTTACGAAGACCCCTTTGACAGCTCTTTTAATACTCAGCCTTTTGACTATGAGGGTGTCGCCAAACAGAAAGTCACTCTAATCGAAAACGGCATTGCTCGCGGAGTCGTCTCAAATTCATACTATGCCAATCTTCTGGGCGAAAAATCGACCGGTCATGCCCTACCGCCAAATAATACCTATGGGCCATATCCAAAAAATATGGTTGTCTCGCCCGGCGACAGCAGTATTGATGATATGATCAAAGCAACCCAAAAGGGAATATTGATTACGCATTTTTGGTACCTCAACTTCTTGAATCCAATGAAAACTATGGTGACTGGTACGACGCGGGACGGGACATTCATGATCGACAATGGACAGATTAGTTCCCCGATAAAAAACATGCGAACCAATCAATCGATCTTGGATGCCTTTTCCGGTATCACGGCGATAAGCAAAGACAGCATTGTTTATCCCCAGTATTCGGTTTTGATGAAAGTTCCCGCAATGATGATAGATAATTTCAATCTGGCGGCCGAGGAGGAGGATGAGTCGAAATGCTGAGGCGTGATTTTATTAAGTCTGCGAGCTTGGCCATTGGCGGAACGTTGATTCTAAATAATCTCTCTTTTGCGGAGAATCTTCTCGGGCCAAAAACAGAGTCCTCTCCAAAACCGAGGGTGTATCATTTTCACGGTCATGCGCGCTCCGGCTGTGCCACCAGACCCGAGCTTGCTCCTTTTCTGGAAAAAGGGTTTTGCATGATGCCGCCCCTATGAGATGGATCAAAAAGAATTCCATCGCTTGATGAAAGAGGCCTCGGAGAAACTGAAAAAGGCCGGAATCGACTCTGCCTCCGCCGAAGTTGAAATCATTCTCGCGGCTATTCTTGATACCGAAAGAATAAACCTCTACTTATATGGCGAGAAACTGCTTGACGAAAATAGTCTCAGCCGGTTTGATCAGATAATAGACCAACGTACTACCCGCCGCCCCCTGCAATACATTCTTGGCGAGACCTACTTTTATGGCCGGAAGTTTCGATTAACCTCTGATGTCATGGTCCCCACTCCCGAGACAGAGCTTCTGTGCGACCTTGCCATAGGTTATATCAAGAATGAAAATATTTGCTCTCCTGAGGTTTTGGATGTCGGAGTCGGTTCCGGCGTAGTCTCGGTCACTATGGCATGCGAAATCAAATCGGCCAGAGTTACGGCGCTGGATATTTCGGCTGAGGCGATCAAGATTGCCTCGGAAAATGCTGATATGTACGGTGTCAAAGAACAAATAGAATTTATCAAGTCCGATATTTTCTCCAACCTGCAACAGGGAAAGAAGTTCGATATTGTACTCTCGAATCCGCCATATATCTCAGAAGAAGAATATCAATCCCTTCCTCCGGAGGTTCTTGCCGACCCCAAGATTTCATTAGTCTCCGGGAAAGAAGGACTTGATTTTATCAAAACTCTAATTGCTAAGACGCCTGATTACCTGAAGCCAAATGGTCGCCTGATGTTCGAAATTGGATATAATCAAGCCGGGAAAATTGCGGAGATTTCCGAAAAGGACATGCGGTACAGGTCAATTTCGATAATGAAAGACCTGAACGACATCGACCGGGTCGTCGTATTGAGTACATAGTGAGATTTCGAATTGTAGAGAATTCTCGTTTTGTGGTGGCGTCTCACGAGACGCCACTACAAAATCTATTAGACATGATATAATGGAATAGCAACATGCATATTAGGAAATCAATACGTCTGGAAGGATTTGATTATTCTCGGCCCGGTGCATATTTTGTGACCATATGCTCTCACGAGAGAGGGGATGCGTTTGGTGAGATTAGGAATGGACAGATAGAATTGAATCCGATTGGCCATATTATTGGCAGGCGTTGGCAATGGCTTCCTGAACAGTATGATCATATCGAACTGGATGAATGGTTAATTATGCCGGATCATCTGCATGGCATTGTCTATATTCTGAATAATAGCAGTGGGATTTCGGGTGGCGGCGGAGTTTTATCTTGTAGTGGCGTCTCGCGAGACGCCACTATTCGTCCCAGCAAAAGCAAATCACTTGGCAGTCTAATTGATGCATTTAAGACTATCAGTACAAAAAAGATTAATGAAATATCCGATGCTCCCGGTATGATTATTTGGCAGAGAAATTTCTATGAGCATATCATTAGAGACGAATTTGAGTTAAATCATATTCGCGATTATATTATTAACAACCCTTTAAGATGGGAATTGGATAATGGGAATCCAAGCAAGTCATAGTGGCGTTAAACGCCGTCGCCGTGGCGAGGCCCGGTCTTGTAGTGGCGTCTCGCGAAACGCCACCGCTATAAATAAAATCCTCACCCTCCTAAAAAAACAGCGCCCCTCTGCCGGTTGCTCGCTTGATTTCAAGACGCCTCATCAGCTCTTGGTCGCCACTATCCTATCCGCACAATGTACTGACG
Organism: uncultured Ignavibacteriaceae bacterium; assembly: GCA_964498015.1. GTDB lineage: Bacteria > Zixibacteria > MSB-5A5 > GN15 > PGXB01 > CAWEZN01. The sequence goes on along the minus strand of CAZCFT010000078.1, from coordinate 4,110 downwards.
ATAGGGTGAATGCGATCACCCCTGCCTTGTTTTGCAAATATAGAACGGTCGCTGATTTTGCCGATTCCAGCATCTCCGAGCTCGAAAATGATATTCGCTCCACCGGATTTTTCCACAATAAAGCAAAAGCAATCCAGGAATCGTCGAAAATAATAATGGAGCAATATGGCGGCCTCGTGCCGGATAGCATGAAGGGGCTTATAAAATTCCCCGGCGTCGGACGAAAGACGGCATCAGTTGTACTCGGAACAGCCTTCGGTAAGACTGAGGGAATCGTGGTGGACACCCATGTCACACGGCTCTCGAAAAGGCTTGGATTTACTGAAGAGGAAGACGCCTTAAAAATCGAAAATGATTTGATGAGCATTATCCCCAAAAAGGAATGGATTATGTTTTCACACCTTATGATATTCCACGGCCGCACTGTCTGCAAGGCGCGCAAGCCCGACTGCAAAAATTGTGTTATCGCTAAATACTGCCCGTCTGCAATGCTATGATTGAACCGGCAAATAATTACAGCGTCATCGAGTTTGAATATACCGGCGAAAATGCCCCCCAACGGCTTGACCAATATATCGGCCATAGACCGGACTTAAATCTATCCCGTACGCGCGCTCAGAGATTAATTGAAATGGGGCTGATAACTGTCAACGGACGGAAGGCTTTGCATCATCTGATCCTTAAAGGCGGTGAAATAGTTGTCATAAAAATCCCCCCGTTGCCGGTGTCAGATATTCTTCCGGAAAATATACCGCTGAAAATAATCTATGAGGATGACTATCTTCTTGTAATTGACAAGCCGGCCGGTATGGTGACTCATCCGGGAACGGGAAATGCTAAAGGGACGCTGGTGAATGCGTTGATGCATTATTCCAAAAACCTCTCGAAACTATCGGGCTTTGATCGTCCGGGGATAGTGCATCGCCTTGATAAAGACACCAGCGGCTTGATAATGATCGCCAAGAATGACGAGATTCATCATAAACTTCAAACTGATTTGAAAGAGAGAAAGATCAAGAAGGTTTATGTTGCGCTAATTTGCGGTCATTTGAAAGAAAAGTCTGGAACGATCAATCTTCCGATTGGGCGATCCCTGAAAGACAGAAGAAAAATGACAGTTACAAGACTCAAGGGGAGAGAATCTATTACCGAATATCGGTTGCTCAATCGATATAACCTCTATGATCTGCTCGAGGTGCGTCTCCATACCGGTCGCACGCACCAGATTAGGGTTCACTTCACTCATCTGGGACATCCCATTTTCGGCGACGCCGACTATGGCGGGCGTCAGAAATGGCATAAGGGAATTTATTCGACAGACAGGCAATTGGCAATGGCGGCGCTGGAAATTATGCCCCGTCAGGCGCTCCATGCTAAGAGCCTTGAATTTATTCACCCCGCATCGGGAAAGCAGATTGCGCTATCATCCGACCTGCCCGATGATTTCAAGGCCCTATTAGATTTCTTAGGGAAAGAAGACAGCTAAATTGGTAAATCCGGCATTTGACGGATGAGCATCGCGGCGACATTTCAAGCGAAAAACTCCGCTATATACTTGACAGCGATAGACAGCATGCAGACTGCCAACAAGGTTTTTATTAGCCGTGCAGGCATGTATCTCTGGAGTCGGGCGCCGAGATACATCCCGACCATACCGCCAATGCCAAAAAGAATCCCCAGAAACCAATCAGGCGTTATGGCCAGCTGGGTATGGGAATAAAATGGAGAAATGACCGCGTAGATAATTACTCCGGCGAATGATGACAAAAATGTCCCCATCAATGCCGCTCCAGCCACCGAATGTACCGGCAGGCGAAACATGGTCACCAAAAATGGGGCAATAATAGCCCCTCCGCCGATGCCATAAACGCCGCCTACTACTCCCACAATAAGGCTTAATATAAAAAGCCAGAAGGTTGAAGCGTAATATTCTATCCCATTAAATTCATAACCGATTCTTTTTAGACTAAATTCAAGCGGAATCACACGGAATTGGCCGACATTTGCGATCTTCCCATTTTGGTAAATCCGGTTGATAAACCCGGCTTTTGACGGGCTATTGACGGAATTCGCCGGCATTTTTTTCAACACATCAACCAGAAGTCTTGTTCCCACGTATAGAAGCGCCAATCCGGCGAAAAGTTTGAAATCTCTGGCTTCAGGCAGATATTTGATTCTGATTATGGCCCCCAGAAAAAGTCCCGGCAAAGTTCCAGCAATAATTGTCCAGGTCAAAGGCCAGACCATCCTTTTTTCGCGACAATAGCGATAGACCCCGCTTGGGATGGCAACAAAATTATATAGCAAATTGGTTGGGCTCACCGCCGGACCAGTGAATCCCAGGGCGCTCACTTGAAAGGGAAGTATCAATACCCCGCCCGATACTCCGCCGGTTGAGGTCAGGCTTGAAATTAAAAAAGCAACCAGAGATGGCAGCCACCAGTAAGTTTCAACGCCGCTTATGGGGAAATGAATCATTATCCTATCTTCATCTTGATAAATCCGGCATTTGACGAATGCTTCAATAATTTGAGCCCTAATATTGACTTCTAAGGCGACAAAGGCAAGTAATTTCTCCGTGCTAAGGGCTTGTTGAAAAAGGGCCATGAATTCGCCGACGGCGAACGGCAGGTCCTGCCGAGGCGTATGCCCAGGTGTGACCTGCCGCCCGGCAACAACTTAGCAGGTCGAAACCCTTGTTGATAAACCCGGCTTTTGACGGGTGGTTTCGACGCCTCTCATACAACATGAGGGTTTTTCAACAGTCCCCAGGGCTGGCAATAGCTCTTGTGGCGCCTTTTTAACGCACCCTTAAGCTACGGGATAATTAGGTTGACAACATCCTGCAAAAGGGATATAGTTATCCCAATCTCCGAGTTATGGAGCAAACAGCCGTTCGGAGCTTATGTTTTTGAGCGATGGAAAAAGACAAATTAAAGACTCTTCTTAAGCCCGTTGAAAGCGATATGTCCGCTTTTGACTCCCGACTGGGATCGATTCTTACCGGGGATTCCCCTCTCATATCCTCCATCGCCGAGCACCTTATGCGAGGTCGCGGGAAACATATCCGTCCCGCCATTCTCTTCCTTTCCTCCCGGGCGGCGGAACATTTTACCGATCAGACTATCAACGGTTCTCTGGCCATCGAATTGATTCATACGGCCACGCTTCTCCATGATGACGTGGTTGACGACGCTGACATCCGGCGCGGAATAGAGACGGTAAATTTTAAGTGGACCAATCTCATCTCGGTCCTGATGGGGGATTATCTTTTCGCCAAGGCTTTTCGCGTGATGGTGGCGACCGGTTCGATTGAGCTGGTTGACGCTATTTCGCGGGCAACGGAAAGAGTCTCAATTGGGGAGTTGCGACAGGTAGAGGAAACATCAAATTTTGACCTCTCCGAAGAAGAATATCTCAAAATTATCGCAGATAAGACCGCCTCTCTGTTTTCGGTTTCCTGTGCGGCCGGGCCGATCTTATCCGGGCAAAATGCCAAAATAAGGGACCGCTATGCTTCCTTTGGGGAAAAAATTGGCGTCGCTTTTCAAATCGCGGATGATCTGCTTGACTTTGTCGGCGATGTCAGAACCACTGGAAAAGAACCGGGTAATGACGTGGTAAATGGCAAAGTAACTCTGCCATTAATTTATTCCCTTCGCCATGGGGAGACAAGCAGAAGCCGCGAAACACTTGATCTTCTGGGAAATGGAATCAATAAAGAAGGCTTTCAGAAGATTCTGAAATATGTAATTGAGTCTGGCGGCATCGATTATGCCTACCGGCGGGCCGCGGAGATTGCTCAGGAAGGGTTGGCCGCTGTTGATGGGCTAAGTAAATCAGGTTATTACGCTTCACTTCGGGGCATGGTTGATTATTCCATTTCCCGGGCCGGTTAGCGCAGTGTCCCTGATGTTTGTCCGTAGTAGCCGCTGAAAAATCTATGTTGCTGGAGAATATTTCATTTATGTACATCAAAGTATGCCAAAACTTCATTCCCGCGAAGGAGGCTGTGTCATAATTCAGTTTCGTTGCGGCAGGTCCTATCTCGGCCTTAGGGCTTGTTGAAAAACCCTCTGATGGATATGAAGCATTTGATAATGGAGAGAA
>CAZCFT010000077.1:0-12396 GCA_964498015.1 uncultured Ignavibacteriaceae bacterium | reverse complement strand
GGCGGCCAACATAGCTATCCGCATGAAATATTCATCCCATGACGGGCGATGATTTCTGTTTTCTACCATAGTTGCGAATCTAAGAAGAATTCTTATTCCGGCGCAATCAAAATCTTAATCGGAAGAGGGCCTCTGAGCCGCGCGGGATATTCCGGCGCCCCTATTTTGTCTCCTCGTCAAGCCAGTCAAGATAATCGGGATTCCCCTCAGCGATATTCACGGACACCACTTCGGGGATTTCATACGAATGGCTCTCTTTCACAAATTTGATAAGGCTTTCGACCTTTTTGGTCGCCGTTTTGACCACCAGAAGCGATTCTTCATCGGTAGTTATCTCCCCTTTCCACCGATAAATCGATTTCACTTTTTCAATAATATTAACACAGGCCGCCAGCCTGCTTTCGATCACGTCTCGCGAAAGCTGATTGGCTTTTTCCCGTGGAACCGTAATAAAGACCACTCTGAATGCAGACATAAATATTCCTACTGTTTCATGATTTTATTTTTCTACCTAATTTCTTTTCAATCGCTCCAACCTTCCCTGTCAAGCGTCTCTTGGCCCCTTTGCGGTCATCCATGGTCAGGATCATATAGACTCGATTATTCCCTTTCCTCAGTTTCAAACGGCATTTGTTGATCAAAGTCATAATCTCATCCCATTCTCCTTCAATCACCGTCGCCATCGCCGTTGTTTTATAAGGTAATCCCGATTTATCTACGATGTCAATAATCTTGGCAATTTCCCCTGAAACCGATTCCCCTTTCCCGACCGGAAACATCGAAAATTGAATCAGCATATTGCCTCCAATATTTCATTATATTTTCCCATTGGTCGGCGTTAATATATAAACATCCCCTTCTTCTTTCAACAATTTGTATCGTGACTTGAAAAATTCTATAAAGGGCCGATATTTCGCAAGCCCATAAAATTCATATTTGGAACCGGCGCGTCCAAAATCGGCCTCCGGGTACGTCTGAAGCAGAACTATTTTGGGCATCTTGCTTTCAAGAGAATCAAGAATGTCGATTATCATTTCGCCATTTAATTCCCGGAAAAACGGCCATTCGACTCGGGTCGGGTTCTTTCGGTCGGTTAAGTAATAAAGAGCGGGAAAATCAGGGAATACATATACATAATCCCCTTTGCTGGTATATTGATTTATCGTGGAAATCATTCCTTCGATCTGCTTGACATTCCTCTCTGTTGACATAATTCCCTTCAATTTCGGCGTAGAGAAGCTGGAAGTAAGAAGTGGCCGCTTTTCGTCTCGATAGACCGCCTTATGTTTATGATAAGCGCCTATCGCGAGAATAATTAATATCAGAGCAATTGAAATTTCCTTTCCACGACCGCCCGGACTGGCAAAACGCAATGCCGGAAATGTGAAGCTTATCAAGATTCCGGCCCCCAGATAGGCAGAAGCCAGCCCCGCATAGTTGTATCCTGATATGTATTGGCCGACTGCCGCCAACAGCCAGGCAGGCAACATGACGCCGAACCATGCCCAACCTTCACCCCCTTTCTTTCTCACAGCTCCAATGATGGCCAGTATCGCCACCGTGTAATTCAGCATGACGAAATTGAAAACATAATACTGATCCAACCTCAGCATCATAACCACTGCCGCAATGAAACATCCTGCCGCCAGAATAACCCATATTCGTCTCTGAAGCGGGGCGTAGAACACAATGAAAATTGAGATGATCATCGGGATTGAATATAAAAAAGCATCAAGATTATTCTGAAATAAAGTAAATCCTATTCCGACTCCACTGCTTTTAGCCGGAAGAAGCAAAATATTTTTGACAAATAAACCTACGCCCCCGTTAAATAGTAGATAAATTGAATATATCACTACGGGAGTAGCCGATCCGATGCAGAGAAGAATGACTGTTCTCCATTCAAGCAACTTGATTTCTCGATATTTCCAATGAATGATACCTGATATCGCCAGAAATAAAAGGAGCATCAGTCCGTATCCCTGCTTGGTCATAAACGCCAGCCCTATTGCCAATCCGGCCGGGAAAGCGAGCTTCTTATAGAGCAGTACTACTGCCAATCCTGCAAAAAAAGCGGCATCGGTGTTGTACCACGGAAAAGAAAGCAGAAGACCGAGAATTATATAGGTTGTCAGGAGAAGCAAAAAAAGCTCCAGGGCGCTTGCAAATCTCCTGTAAATCGCCGAAAGAAGCAACGTCAGAAAACCTATTTCGACCGCCCAATATATTCTGGATGCCAAAATGGTATAGCTGTCCCCGAGGACTCTGACTAATCCTGCCTGTATATAAATCGAAAGGGGCGTCCGCAAAAAGTAGAAGTCGAGATATGGTCTGTCTCCGTTGGCCACCCTCTGCCCCAGCGAGAGAAGGTACCCCTCATCGGTACCGTTAAATCCCTGCCCAAGGAATAAATAATTATAAATCGCGACAAGAATAATAAAGAGCAAATAGGGCCATGATTTAGCCCAGAATTGTCTTCCTCCCTGAGAAGAGCCCGGGCCAAAATCCACCGGGGATTCTTCGTCCGCCAAGGCTAACCCTTCAGTTGGCTATATAATGGAAACTTATCGCAGAGACTTTTTACTTCACCGGCGACTTCGGCCAGAGCTGATTCATTGTCCAAATTCCTTATCACCCGATCGATAAAACCGGCGATGATTCTCATCTCGTTTACGCCCATCCCGCGTGTCGTGATAGCTGGAGTCCCAATTCTGATACCTGACGTTACAAACGGCTTTTGCGGATCAAACGGCACCGTATTTTTATTAACAGTTATCCCGGCCAGATCTAAAGCCTTTTCCACTTTCTTGCCGGTCAATCCCATTTCAATGAATGACATCAGAAATAAATGCGTATCCGTCCCGCCCGATACTATATGATACCCCTTATTCTTCAATTCGTCAGCGAAAGCTCCAGCATTTTCAACAATTCTTCTCTGGTATGTCCTAAATTCATCAGTCAACGCTTCTTTCAGGGCCACCGCCTTGGCCGCTATGATATGCATCAATTGCCCGCCCTGGATTCCGGGCATAACCGTTCTGTCAAGATCGGCGGCATATTTATCTTTGCACATCACCATGCCGCCGCGGGGACCCCGCAATGTCTTGTGGGTAGTCGTCGTCACGAAATCCGCATATGGTATCGGCGACGGGTGAATTCCTGCCGCCACCAGACCGGCAATATGAGCAATATCAACCATTAAATAAGCGCCGCAACTGTCGCAGGCCTCCCGGAATTTCTTGAAATCGAGAATTCTCGGATACGCTGACGCCCCGGCCACAATCATTTTCGGTTCTATCTCTTTGGCCTGTGCGATCAACTTGTCATAATCGATGACTTCAGTCTCTTTTTCCACCTGATAGGCATGGAATTGAAATAGTTTCCCTGAGAAATTAATCGGATGCCCATGCGTCAAATGCCCGCCATGCGACAGGTCAAGCCCCATAACTTTATCGCCGGGCTGAAGAACCGTAAAATAAACCGCCATGTTCGCTTGCGATCCGGAGTGCGGTTGAACATTGACATGCTCGCATCCGAACAATTGCTTCGCCCTCTCGCGGGCAAGATTTTCGGCAATATCGACGAACTCACACCCGCCATAGTACCGTTTGCCCGGATACCCTTCGGCATACTTATTGGTCATCACTCCGCCGGCGGCCTCCAGAACGGCGAATGATACGAAATTCTCGGAGGCAATCAGCTCCAATTTATCCGATTCCCGATTTATCTCGCCCATTATGGCGTCATAAATCTCCGGGTCAGTCTCTTTTAAATATGACATTATTTCTTCTCTTCTTCTTCTATCTTTTTCAACCTTCTCTCATGTCTCCCGCCCTCGAAAGGCGTCTCCAGCCAAGTCTTAATGATCCCCGCAACTTCACCATCAGCGGTATACTTCTGCGAAAGCGCCAAAACATTCGAATCATTATGCGACCGCGCATAAAATGCCATATCCTTATTCAGGCATAGAGTCGCCCTGATCCCTTTAACCTTGTTGGCCGCTATTGCCATCCCGTTTCCCGTCCAGCAAACCGCTACTCCCCGTTCCGCATCACCCTTGATCACCGCATGAGCCACTTTTAGCCCATAATCAGGATAATCAACCGATTCTTTGGCATCTGTCCCAAAATCAATCACTTGATGCCCAAGCGATTGGAGGATTTTCTTGACCTCTTCCTTTAAATCATATCCGGCATGGTCACTGCCTATCGCAATCTTCATTACTCTCCACTACTCCCGATTCGCGTCATCCCTCGTAGAACCTGTTGAAAAAGTGCATGTTTTGGAGAACATTTCATTTATGTGCATCATAGTACACCAAAGCGTCATTCCCGCGAAAGCGGGAACCCAGAAGATGACAACTGACTTGCACTTACGAACCGCTTTCTGATCCCCCGATCAAGTCGGGGATGACAATTTGGTGTCGCTTTTTCCATTATCAAATGCTTCACGTCCATCGGGACTTTTCAACAAGCCTTCATAGGTCTGGTTTCTTTAATCCGGCTCTCGTCGGAAGATAAACCCGACAATTCACTTTGCCGATACCGTATTCCTAACCGGCACATAAGTCATCCAGCCATATATATCTTCAGCCCGCCCTTCAAGAATATCAAAATACCGCTTCTGAAGCTTCTCCGTTATCGGTCCGCGGCGTCCCTGACCAATCACAATTCCGTCAATTTCGGCAATCGGCGTAATTTCCGCCGCCGAGCCGGTGAAAAACACTTCATCTGCAATATACAACGCCTCACGAGGAATATTTTCCTCGATAATTTTGATTCCCATTTCTTCCGCCAGCTTTATCACTGAACGGCGCGTAATCCCCGGCAGAATCGATGCCGAAAATGGCGGCGTAACCAAAACCCCATTGCGAACCATAAAAATATTCTCGCCGGAACCTTCCGAGACATTCCCGAAAACATCAAGCGCGATCCCCTCGGCACATCCGCGTGCGAGAGCTTCCATTTTTATCAACTGTCCGTTCATATAATTGGCCCCTGCCTTAGCCATCATCGGCGTCGTATTCGGCGCATTACGATTCCATGACGACACACAAACCTTCACCCCTTTTTCCAGCGCCTCCGGTCCCAGATATTTACCCCACGGCCAGGCCGCAATTGCAATTTCAATCGGGCATTTCCCCGGATCGACACCAAGCGAATCATATCCGCGATAAACTACCGGCCTGATATAACATTCTTCAAGATGATTTATCGCCACCAATTCCAATATGGCGTCAAAAACCTTCTGCTTGGTGAACGGTATCACCATCCGGTAGATTTTGCACGAATCCCAAAGCCGGTCGATATGCTCCATCAGGCGGAAACAGGCCGGCCCTTTGGCCGTCTTATAACACCGTTGGCCTTCAAATATCGACGACCCATAATGCACGACATGCGACAGGACATGGATTTTAGCGTCGTCCCATCTGATCATTTTTCCATTCATCCAGATATATTCCACTTTATTGAAAGCCATGACTCCTCCTGCTTAGAGCATTTTGTAGGTCGGGTTTTTTAATCCGACTGTTGACGAATCGAATCCGGCAATTGACGGACGAGAAACCCGGCATTTTATGTCAAAAATATATAGCTTTAAATGGCCAATTTCAACCTAAATGATGGAAAAATGCTCTTTGCAGAAATAGGCAAATCATCCTTATCGCCCGCATATTGATTTATTTAATGGTTCGAATTAAATGAATGAATAGAGATTGGCTATTCCCCATTATCGTCGTCATATTCGAAGCCATATTGCTCGTCAATGAGCACTCTTTCGGCATCCTTATGATATGGTATGGCGATGGGGACCGAGGGTTTCTTGCCAGCAAGCAACTCTTCGATTGTCAATATTTGCATTTTGCGGTATTTATACCCCAGAGATTTTGAATGATATAATCCTATTGCGATAGCCTCCTTTTTCATTGGTGCTGTTGGCTCTTCAAGGGTAACAAGAATGCCAATTTCCGAGCCCTCTCGAGCCACTACATGGCCAAGATCTCTTATATCTTTGACGGATACTTTGCCGCTTTTTACCTGAACTATCGCCCTTTTCGTAATTATTTTCTTTCTCTGCATATCTTCAAAAAAATACAAGTAACCATCGATACCTGTATCTGCACCTTTTTTCTTGTCTCCGTATGGACGAGCATCGATAAGCGATAGAGCCCACCACTGAAATTGATATCGATTACTCTTCGCCAACTCAATCGCACCCGCAAGATCTTCAGGCTCTCCGATTATATCATAGTCATTTCGCGGTCTAAGGCTATACTTCTTTCTCATGCGCCATTTAATGAGATTGATCGCCAGATGGGTTACATCTATTCCAATCCACTTTCGCCTAAGACTGTGGGCAACTGCGAGAGTCGTACCACAGCCGCAAAATGGATCCAAAATTATATCACCTTTATTTGATGATGCCTTGATTATTTTCTCCAAAAGAGCTTCTGGCTTCTGGGTCGGATACCCCAAACGCTCCCGAGCCGCCCTATTAATAACAGGTATAATCAGCCAATCCCTTGGTGGTACGCCAGGAGATTTGTCTAGATAATCTCTATATACCCATTCAGGATGCGTATTTTCAAGTTTTATGTCTAAACCTTGCTTTCCTACAAAAGGCCCGCCTTTTCCTCTAATTTGAAATTTTCTACCCTTTGAATCGGTACGGTTGAATTTTTCTAGCGTTCCAGCACTATAAGGCAATGCCACTTCCCTCCAATTGAAAACGTGCATATCATTGGCGCTTTTGGTATAGAACAGGATTATATCATGTTTCTTATTCCAATATTTTTTTGAAATCTCCCGCTCAGAATAGCACCAGACCAATTCGCTTTTAAAACATTCCTTACCAAATATTGTGTCCATCAAAACCTTTAAATAATGACTTGCGGTCGGATCACAGTGCAGATAGATCGAGCCCGTACTCTTAAGAACGCGGCGCAATTCAATGAGCCTCAGGCACATCATGACCAGATAGGCCATCATATCATTTTGACCGAGGAATTTTCTAAATCCGCTAATCATTTCAACTACACGAACCGGCGCCCTTTCAACAATTTCCGTATAGGTTTCTTGAGCTTCTTCGGTCCAATGCCAAGTGTCCCCGAATGCCGTGATTTGTGCCTCTGATGATTCCCCACTCGGCTCTTTGAACAATATGTTATAATCGGCTTTGGAATTAAAAGGGGGATCCAAATAGATTAAATCAATACTCTCGTCCATTATATGCTGACGAAGAATATTTAGGTTCTCACCAAAATAAAGTATATTTCTCGCAGATTTTCTCGCTATCATAAATCACCATTTCGAAACTTAAGTGACATCCTTCGCCAAATAATTCATTGTTTTCCATAAATCAAGCGGATTTTTCCGGCCGCGACAGTAAACCCGGGGCTCGTCCCCCAAATCCCCTTGCCACCGGCTCCACACCATCATATATTCATCAAGAAAGATAACCCTTTTACTCAAACCTCTTATGACCAACAAAGACCTCTTCAACCAAATCCGCCGCTACTGCCAGAATAACGCCGACCTGAAAGTAGTCCAGAAATACAGCCGCTATTTCAAAGAGGGATATGATGCCTATGGTCTCAGTCAGGAGATTTTCGAAAATGGCATCAATGCGATGATGAAAGACGGCCAGATTAAACTGAAACTGGTACTTTCAACCGCTCGGGGTTCATTGAAATACCTGTATTTGACGCCAAAGATTAATTTCAACAAATTCGACAACCGTAGTGACACGGCGTGCCGTGTCTTTTAATGCACAACAACGCCGTGCAACTACAAACAAATTGATGCGTCCATTCTCAATCGGACAATCCCCCTCTCCTGTCGGGAGAGGGGCAAAGGGTGAGGGCAAAGAAAATGTCTATTGCACCGACTTTATCAACTCTCTTGCTATCACCAGCCTTTGAATCTCCGACGTCCCCTCCCCTATCTCGCACAACTTAGCGTCGCGCCAGATGCGTTCAGCAGGATATTTTCCTATGTAACATCCCACCCCACCCAGAACCTGTATCGCCCTCGATGCCGTCCGCGTGCCGACTTCTCCGGCGTACAACTTGGCCATCGCCGAATCCTGCGAAAACGGAATTCCGGCATCCTTCTTGGCCGCGGCCCCATAGACCATATACCTCGCCGCCTGCACCTCGGTTGCCATGTCGGCCAATAGCCATTGTATGGCTTGGAATTCCGAAATCGGTTTCCCGAATTGCTGACGTTTCACAGAATACTCAAGCGCACAATCCAGCGCCCCTTGGGCCAATCCCAGCGCCATCGCGGCGATCGAAATACGCCCGCCATCCAGCGTAATCATGAACTGCTTGAATCCCTCCCCCAGTTTCCCTAATTGATTTTCTCTTGGGATTTTCAAATCAGTGAAATGCAGGAAAGCTGTATCTGAGCCGCGCAGACCCATCTTATTTTCCTTCTTGCCGATATCGTATCCCTGCCACCGCTTTTCGAGTATGAACGACGATATCGCCTTCACACCCGGCTCATCAGATGTTCTCGCAGTCGCAATACAAGCAAATGCGTGCGAAGCCGAAGTAATAAAGCACTTGGTGCCGTTCATTTCCCAATGGTCGCCCTTGAGCGCCGCCGTCGTTTTGGTCGCGCCTGCATCCGAACCGGCTTCAGGTTCCGTCAAACCAAATGCGATCAACTCGCCATCCTGCGCGGCGCGCGGAAGATATTTCTTCTTCTGCTCTTCAGTCCCAAATTTATAGATTGGAAAAAGCCCGAGTGAATTATGTGCGGCAATTGTAATTCCGGTCGAGCCGCACACGCGCGACAACTCTTCAACCGCAATGGAATAGCAGATTGTATCCACCGGCGTCCCGCCATACTCCTCCGGCACAACCATCCCCAGAAAACCATTCTTCGCCAGCGCCTTCAGATGCCGCCCCATGAATATCTGCTTCTCATCAAGTTCGGCGGCAAAAGGAGCTATCTGTTCTACCGCAAACGCTCTGACCTTTTCTCGGTACTCATGATATTTATTCTGAAGAAACATACTAATCCTTTAATAGATCGCGTGCAATGGTCAGTTTCTGCGCCTCAGTTGTACCTTCATACAATTCCGTCACACGAGCGTCACGAAAATATCTCTCCACCGGATATTCCTTCATGTACCCATATCCGCCATGAATCTGTACCGCTTCGCTGGCCACTCTATTTGCCATCTGACTGCAAAATAGTTTCGACATTGAGGCTTCACGCACTATCGGTTTTCCCTCATCTTTCATCTTTGCCGCACGATAGGCCAGAAGTCTTCCCGCATCGATCTGGGTCGCCATTTCCGCAATCTTGAACTGAATCGCCTGAAAATTTGCAATCGGCTGCTTGAACTGTTTCCGCTCTTTAGAGTACTTGATTGCTTCCTCCAATGCCGCCCGGGCAATCCCTATCGACTGAAATGAAACCCCAATCCGCCCGGAATTCAAAATCGTCAGCGCCGTTTTGAACCCTGCGCCCCGTTCGCCTATCATATTTTCTTTGGGCACTTTGACATCAATAAAAGAAATCTCTCGCGTATCTGATGCCCGCATGCCGCATTTATTTTCTTTGGCTCCGATGCTTATTCCGGGAGTCTTAGCTTCAACCGCAAAGCACGAAATACCTTTATTTCCCAAAGTTGGATCCGTCACCGCAAAGACTATGAATATTCCCGCAAAACCTCCGTTGGTAACAAAAGCTTTGGCGCCATTTATTAGATAACTGTCTCCATTATTAACCGCTTGCGTAGTGATCCCCGATACATCCGTGCCGGCATTAGGCTCCGTAATACAATATGAACCAATCATGCCCTCAGCCATTTGCGGCAAATATTTTTCCTTCAGATAGTCAGAGCCAAACTTATAAATAATCTCATTGCAGAGCGAATTCTGCACCGACAGCAATATCCCCACTCCGGCGCAGGCGGCGCAGATTTCTTCAAGCGCCCCGCAGAAACTCACCGTCGATAAACCTAAGCCGCCATATTTCTCCGGCAACATAATCCCCAGATACCCTAAACCGGAGATTTCCTCGACCAATTCCTGAGGAATACCGTCTTCCTCATCATAGTGCAGGGCATTAGGAATCAACCTCTTCTCGGCAAATTCCCGGGCCGTTTCCTTAATCATCAAATCATCTTCTGAGAAAGCAAAATCCATTTCTATACTCCTTATTTATCATATACGAAGAAACCGCGTCCGGCCTTGCGGCCCAAATATCCGGCCTGCACCATTTTCCAAAGCAGGGGGCAGGGGCGATATTTGGAATCGGAAAACCCCGTGTATAGCGTCTGCATGATTGCATGACAGACATCCAGTCCGATAAAGTCGGCCAACGCAAGCGGTCCCATCGGGTGATTCATCCCCAGTTTCATTACCGTATCAATATCTTGGGCCGAAGCCACACCCTCCATCAAAGCATAGCAAGCTTCATTGATCATCGGCATTAATATCCTATTGGCAATAAATCCCGGATAATCATTCACCTCAACGGGCGTCTTGCCCATCTCCAGAGAAAGGCCTTTTGTCAGCTGAAAAGTATCATCGCTGGTCGCAATTCCTCTGATTAATTCCACCAACTGCATCATGGGGACAGGATTCATAAAATGCATGCCAATGACGCGGTCCGCTCTTTTGGTGCATCCGGCAATCTGAGTTATCGGAAGAGACGATGTGTTCGTGGCCAAAATCGTATCATGGGAGCACCACAAATCCAATTGCTTGAAAATGCTGGTTTTAGCGTCAAGATTTTCATAGATGGCTTCAATCACAAGCTGAGCGCTTTTCAGATCGCCCAAATCGGTCGAGGTCCTGATTCTTGCCAATGTTTCATTCTTCTTCTGCCCAGTGATTGTTTCCTTTTTCACCATCCTGTCAAGGTTGGTAGAAATGGTTTTTAACGCCTTATCCAAAAATTCGCGCGTGGTATCAACCAGAATAACATTATATCCCGATTGGGCGGAGACATGAGCAATGCCATTTCCCATAGTCCCTGCTCCAACAATCCCAATTTTCTTGATTTCGTCTAACTGCATAGTCATCTTTCCCCCCGGTCTTCAAACCATCTCAATCGATAAAGCCACGGCGTGCCCGCCGCCCAGGCAGAGAGTGGCCAAACCCCTTTTCTTGCCTTTGTCTCTCAGCGCATATATCAATGTTGTTAGAATCCTGGCTCCCGATGCTCCAATGGGATGCCCCATCGCAACTGCGCCTCCATGCACATTCACCCGGCTCCAGTCCCAGCCAAGCTCCTTGCCGTCGGCAAGGGCCTGCACCGAGAAAGCCTCATTGGCCTCAATTAAATCAAAATAGTTTACATCAACTCCCATTTTCCCGCAGAGTTTCCGAACTGCATAAATTGGCGCAAAGAATAAAAGCTCCGGCTCAATGCCGGCGGTGCAGTATTCTACCACTCTGGCCAAAGGCGTCAGATTATTCTCCTTGAGGAATTTCTCCGAAACCACAACCGTTGCCGATGAGCCATCGCTAAGCCCGGGCGCATTACCGGCAGTTACTGTACCATCTTTCTGAAATGCCGGCTTCAATTTTGATAAACCCTCCATGGAAATATCTGGACGGGGGCATTGATCCTTCTCAAATTTGACCGGATCGCCCTTTTTCTGGGGAATTTCTATGGCAAAAATCTCATTGTTAAATTTCCCCGTGTTCTGAGCCGCAACTGCCTTCTTGTGAGAGTTGTAGGCGAATTCGTCCTGCTCTTCCCGGCCGATTCCCGCTTTCTGCCCGGTCAATTCGGCGGCGCTCCCCATGTGCCAATCTTTGAAAGCACACCAGAGACCATCCAGCACCATGGAATCCTGCAATTTCTTATCCCCAAATTTCAGACCGGATTTGGCGCCATGAAGAACATAAGGCGACCCCGACATTGATTCCATCCCCCCGGCCACAATACAATCCTGATCCCCCGCGCGTATCGACTGCGCCGCCAGCATCACCGCCTTCAATCCCGAGCCACAAACTTTATTTATAGTGAATGCGGCGACTTCAGGCGGTATTCCGCCTTTCATGGCGGCCTGACGCGCCGGCGCCTGGCCTACTCCGGCCTGCAACACCTCACCCATAATCACTTCGTCTATTCTCTTAGAGTCAATCCCAGCCCTTTTCACAGCCTCCTTAATCGCCAGACCGCCCAATTGGGGCGCCGTGAATCCTGACAGCCCGCCCAAAAATGTCCCGATTGCGGACCGGCAGGCCGACACTATATAAGCTTCATTCTTGTTAGGCATCTATTCCTCCGAAATATAAGGTTATCTTCAACAAGATGTATTAATTTATTCACTGATTCCCTGTAAATCAAGTGAAAATTGTCACAATCAAATTTGAGGTAATATCTTAAGAAGTGTGTAGAAATAAGAAAGGGTGTATCCTTGCTGTAA
>CAZCFT010000076.1:0-12422 GCA_964498015.1 uncultured Ignavibacteriaceae bacterium | reverse complement strand
AGCGCAATTGGATAGATCTCCGTCGATATCGCTACAGGAAGCCGGCCAGCAAATTTCAGCGGGAGCGCACTGGAATATATTCTGGTCAGAACCGGCGCTGGCGGTCGGAGCATGATTTAATGTTACCGTAATAACCGCCGTATCCCGATCCTTACTGCCGCAGGCATCTGTAGCTTCAAGAATAAATGTATAACTTCCGCTTGTCGGCGGCGTGAAACAGATATTTGTTCCGTTATATGAACCAGTCCCCGAGACCAAAGCGCAAGTAGACAGATTGCCGTCAGGATCACTGCAGGATGCCGGCCAACAAATCTCGGCAGGCGTGCATTGAGACAGAGTTTGATCCGCTCCCGCATCGGCAACCGGCGCCGAATTTATGTCAAAATTCACGAAGAAAGAATCGATGCAATACGCCCCGCATTGATCAAGGCATTTGACGACGATTTTCCTGAATTCGTCGCCCGATGGCGTATACACCCAGTTACCTCCGATGATTGATCCCGGGCCGTTCAATATCTCACAATAATCAAAGTTTCCATTGGGGTCGGTCGCCCCTACCGGTAAGCTTACTTCAGTGGGAGTGCATTGAGTAAAGTTATTAGTATCCGGTGGCATACTGCAAACCGGAGGCGAGTTCAGGGTCACCGTCACCAGCGCAGTATCGCGCCCCTTTGCTCCGCAGGCATCGGTCGCCTCAAGAATAAAAGTGTAAGTTCCACTACCTACCGGTGTGAAACAGATATTGGTTCCGTTATATGTTCCGGTTCCTGAAACCAAAACGCAGGTGGAGAGATTTCCATCAATGTCGCTACATGAAGCGGGCCAGCAAATTTGAGTCGGCGTGCACTGAAATAGATTTTGATCGGAACCGGCATTCGCGGTCGGTGAATTATTTGCGTTCACGGCAACATTAATTGTATCATAACCAATCGCGCCGCAAGCATCGGTGACTTTGGCAATAAAAGTATAAACCCCAGAACCTGCAGGGGTGAAACATACGCTATTCAAAGCCGTATCGATGGTTCCGGATCCGCTTATCAACTGCTCAAGAGTGATATTATTATCCGCATCGCTTACAGTATAGGACAGACAGACCGGTTGAGCTGAACACTGGAATATAGTGGTATCATTTCCAAAGGCGATGACTGGCGGCTGATTAATATCAAATTGCACCGAGAATTGACCTTCGCAATAGGCTCCGCAGGAATCCTCGCACCTGATAGTCACATTGACGGTCTGGTCGGAAGATGGCGTGTAGCGCCAATTTCCGCCTGATAGAGAACCCGGACCGGATATAATTTGACAATTGCTTAGATTGCCGTTGGAATCGGTGGCCGAGACAGGCAAACATACTTGCGTCGGCGTGCATTGAATGAAAGAAGTATCATTTGGCACATGACAGACTGGCGCAGAATTCATAGTTACATTGATTACCGAGGTGTCGCGATCTTTCGCGCCGCAGGCATCGGTCGCTTCAAGAATGAAGGTATAGGTTCCGCTGGATGACGGGGTAAAGCAAATGCTCCCGTTATTATATGTTCCTGTTCCGGAAACGATAGCGCAATTTGTCAGATTTGCATCAGGGTCGGTGCATGAGGCGGGCCAGCAGATTTGAGTTGGAGCGCACATAAAAAGAGTCGAATCGCGCCCGGCATCTGCCACCGGCGGCCTGTTAATTGAATAATATATGACGACCGTGTCGTAATCAATTGCTCCACAACTGTCCGTCGCTTTTAGGATGAACTCATAATTAAGGGTCCCCGAGGGAGTGAAACAGATCTGACTGCCGTTAAATGTACCCGTCCCGCTGATCAGTTCACAAGTTTTTAGATTTCCGTCCGGATCACTGCATCCCGCTGTCCAGCAGATAGGGGCCGGGGTACACTGCGCAATAGTTTGATCCGGACCGGCATTTGCCACCGGCGGTTGGTTGCAAGCGCCGCTATTCACGTAGAATGACTCGCATTCATTTGCCGCCGAAAGATGGACCCGGGCATTTGGATCACAAGCGCTGTTGGGCGGCTCTGAATCCGACGGCTCGTCCTCACCCAAGAATTTAACCCGGATTGAGTACTTACCGGGTGTGGAAGGTATTCTGAGCTTGGCACAAGCAATTCCGTTGGCGTCTGTCAACGCTGTATCGTCCCCATTCTCGCCGACATTGACACCACAATTGCCAAGGTTTATGAAAAATATAAGAGGCCTCCCCTGTAGCGGTAAGTCGTTGCCTCCATGGCAGTTCTCAAGTAGCTGAGCACACACCAGAATAGAATCGTCCGGGCCGCCCGGGCAGACAGAATCCGGCGGAGCAAGAGTAAAATCCAATTTGGTGTTGCTACAAAGAAAAGTGCTCTGTGCAGTGTACCCAGTGCTCTGGCCGGTAGCCCGAACCAACATAATTTCATCCAGATTATCATCAAATGGGACAGTCCAGAAGGTCTGAAAATTGCCTGTGCCGGGAGCTACGACGTTCCATGGATCATGCCCCAAACCACCTGCCGGAGTTCCATCGTAATGCGTGATTTGCACAGTCACGGTCTCATTCACCGCAAAACCGGTTCCAACAATGGTAACGAAGCTTCCAGGGGGATTTATATCGGGAGCATTCGTTATTACCGTCGCCGCCTGCGCTTGCGAACCGAAAGCAAGTCCGCAAATAAGCAAGGCAAAGCATAGAACAACTAATCCGTCCTTTAACGCTTTTCTCATAATTTTCTCTCCCGACGACATTATTATTGAAAATATTTTTTTCTTAATCTGGATGACCATGAACCTCTACCTAATGTAAAGACCCCATAAGGTCAAAATTAACGGCACAAATAAGTAAATTATTATATTTCTAATAGTCCTGCTCCGGATAGACATGGGGAAGTTTCCCTGCTCCCCTTTGGAGCGTCATCAATCCTTAGAAATCCTGTTAATCCTCCAATCAAATATTAAATGGCTCTGCCGTTTCTTGGTTAGTAATTAGACAAGTATGGTCAATCAAATTTCATTTGAGATTACCATATCAATTAAATTAAACTCTCGTTTAATTTAACCTAACCAAAAACTCTTTAAGAATCTGCAACGCTCTAAGCTAGACCTGACCTTGTAGCGTAGGTGGGTAGCTTGTAATAAATCTACAATTTTAATATCTTTATGTCAACATATATTTTCGAAATTTATTGGAACGCTGAAAGATAGAGAAAAGGCGCTTATTGGATTTGGGTAGGCTTATATTAGATTATTCAATCCAAATATCGGTAATTACGCGCGAACTACCACACGAGCAATTGGCACATAACCCCTTGTTATTTATCGGGATTGGTATCAGATTTGATTTTGACTGAATTATCTTCTATTATCAGCCCCATTCTGCAAAAAAGCAAAAAAATCCTTTGGTTTTGGAGGCCAGCCTTTATGTTTGGCAATCGAAGAAAAATCATTTTTTTTGAGCAATGCCGCAAAAAAACCATCGCGATCACTCAAAAAACAGCTTTTCACTGTCTGTCATAAGAATCGTCAAAGGAATCCCGCGCTGGAAAGTCGCTACTTATGGTCAAATAGCGGCGCTTGCGGGGAACCCAATGGCGGCAAGGCAGGTGGTAAGGATTTTGCATTCCTGCTCCAGTCAGTCACAAAGCCTGATCCGGCTACTGCCGGAAATGAAAAGGAAAATCAAATCATTAAGCTAATGATTTCATTGAAAACTCGAAAAGATTTTCAAATTTCAAGCAAACGGAAAATCCGCTATTTATAATCGCGGGCCGCATATATATTGATCATAATGACTGACGGCATATCGAAGAGAAATAACCTAAATACTCTCGCCCTCTTCCTTTCGCTGGGCGTGATTGCCGCGGCCATCATACTTAGATTTATCCATCTATCCGCCGACCCGCCATATTTCTTTGCCGGCACAGGCCAAGACCTTCTGACAGATCCATATAACGTTACCTTTTTCGCCCGCAATAAAGTTCTCTTCGGAAGCTGGGATATATTCAATTATCCGCGGTGGATTTTTTTCAAATACTCCCTCTCTTCGGCCGCGTCCTATATTCTCTTTCTTATCGGAGGAGTCTCTCGTATCACGGCCAATCTTTCGGCGATCGTTCCCAACCTGGCAGGTCTCTTCCTTTTTTCTTTGGGCATGCTCAGAGAATCCAAGAAATCCGGCCTTGTTACGACATTGCTTCTTGTCACGAACATGACAATGTTTGTGTATGGCCGTTTTCCCTTTCTTGAAAACGGCCTGATTTTCCTTTGCGGGCTTCTATTCTATATCTTCACCCGATTCCATCATAGGAATTGGGGTCTCTTTCTCTCGGCGATTCTGGCGGCGCTCTGTGCTCTATCCGGCAAAGTATTTGGAATTGTGATGATAATACCGATCTCCGTTGTTCTGCTGAGCGAGAAGAATGATGCACCGCACAAAAGAACCCTATTATTTCTTGGCGCCACTTTTCTTTCCATGATTCTTTTCGCTTTGGTCTTCTATGGCCGGGAATTTGGAGCAGTCTATTCATATATTTCGGAACAGACCATAGGCGCTTATGGACTTCCCAAATGGATATCGTCGCCGATGACTTTTTTCCCGCAGCTACTAAGTCTCAACCGCGAATTAAGGCTCTTCAATGCGGCTCCTCTATTATTCTCTTTGCTTTTTCTGTACTCCTGCGGACTTCTGGCGCTCCCGCGCAGTAAAATGAAAATTATATTGTCCAATCAGGCCTTCCTTTTCAATATAGTTTGGCTTGTCAGCGGATTTCTGCTTCTTATGATTTTTAACTATCAACCGTTGCGATATCAATTGTTTCTTCTGCTTCCCCTGAGCGGAATTGTTTCGACAATATTCACAAATCCGATTACATTCTCCGAATCAAGAAAAATCGGGATCACGCGAACAATCATTCTAATCCTCCTGTGCTGGTTTACAGTCGCGCAATTTGCCTTTATGGTCAGCGCCGATTCATCAACGCAACCGCCATTATCGCAATTGGTATGGTACTACCTAATCCCTGCCGTGATAGCAGCCGTAGCCATAATATTATTCCGAAATAAATATTTGAGACTCATCAGCTGCCGTAATATTATTCCCGTAGCGTTTCTCATATTGTGTGTCCTGACTCAGGCCCACTGGATATATAAGTGGTTCGACAAGCTCACTTATAATCTCAAAATGGCAGGCGCAGACTTAGCGCAGATTGTGAATGATGATGCTGTTGTTATTGGCCCATATGCTCAGGCTCTGACAATAGATAATAGACTTCGTTCATTTGTCTATATGTTTGGCTTGCCTCACAAAGAAGAGAATCTCTTCCAAAAATTCCATTGCACTCACCTGGCGGCAGATATCACGAACGAAGAGGCCGCCATGAAGGATTATCCCGAGCTCAAGGGGCGAGTGAAATTGGCGCGCTACTGGGTGCGGGATGTTACAGTGAATATCTCAGGCATCCCTGATAAGAAAAATGCCAGTCAATATATGCCGACTGATTATGAAAAAGCCTCAATGTTCTATGCTTCTCAGAAATATGACAGTGCGTTATCATATCTGCAGAAATTTCTGGGCAGATTTCCCGAAAATAAATCGGCAATTTCACTACAGTCAAATTGCTATATTCAGATTGATAATATAGACAAGGGTCTTGATGTCTATACGAAGTTGATGGCTTTATATCCCGACGATTATTCGCTTTATTTTGATTTGGCCTTGCTCCAGTATAAAATCTATCTGATGACCGGCAAAAAAGAGAATCTGGAAAAATCCTCGCTATTATTCAAAATGGCAATTGACTTAAATCCATCTATTAATACAGATGTAATAAGGGCCAAAAAACAGGCGGAGCTTGGGGTCGGCCATTAATCGATAAAATATAGATTGTGATGCTCATCCGCGCCCAACCCTGCCCATTTCAAAGGAGGAGCCGGCGCAGTACCCGAGAAACTTCATCTCTTAAATATCGATCATTTATTCTTCTCCAATCCCTGCAAGGTGCGGCCGTCATAGACTTTATTCAACGCCGGAGGATTGGCGCTTGACGGCACAACAAATCCGATATTTTGCGTTGCAGACAGAGCAATAGCCATCTCGCCGCCTCCGATATCTGTCTGCGTTCCATAAATCACAACAGTCGCACAGGCTGTGCCGATGTCATCGGCGACCCCCGGCTCTCCCCCATCATCGAGACAAGTAACGATGACCGAATGCCCGCCCGGGCTCAATTCCACATTGAATGTATTGGCGTTGCCTTTGGGAGTCACTCCCACTTCCATTCCGTCGATGGCCACCAGAAAAATATCATCTGGCGCCGTGCCGCAATCTGATACTGTTATCTGGACATTCTTATCGCAACATCCCGCATCGCATTCATCAATAAGATTATCGCCGTCGTTATCGATTCCGTCGCCGCAAACCTCCACGCCGCCTCCCGATTCCGCGCCAGTCTCGACATCATCGGGATCAGCATCATTCTGGGCCACATCGCCCGCATTGACATCAGTGACATTTTTATCACATTGATACAACCCGAAATCTCCGAGCATTTTCTGATATCTTCCGTCCATGGCGGAAATACGATTCTGGCTCAACCCATAATCTGCAGCCGCCGACAGAAAAGCGGGATCGAAAGGATTTCTGTCGAAGCCAGCCTTGAAAAGGCCATAAGTACGATTTATTTCGGTCATAGTCTGGCGACACTGCTCCAGAAGTTTTTCAGCCGAACTCAGAGAATATGCAACGCTTTGGTTCCTGCAGGCTTCCTGTCCCAATTCCCTCAGTCGCTGGTCGAAATTGTCGGCGTAGCTGAAGAAATTATTCGCCATATTCTCCATCTGCGCTACCAGAAACTCAAACTCCATGAGAGCCTGCATCGGATTAAGGTTTGATGTTGTATCATTCTCTACGTCGCTTAGAGCTGAATCAATCGGATTGCCGTTTTGAACTGAATCGGCCGGAACCGATTTTACCTGAAGGGTGATCAGAGCGCCTCCGAGGGTGGGTGAGGTCGGAGTTACGCTGGTGGAACCCGAGGCAACATCGCCATTAGACATCATAATCGATCCGGTCACTTCCGCCGGTTTCCCCAGTTCCAGTTGAATCGGAGGCAAAGTGAATTCCCCGCCTGAGCCGGTCGAAACGCTTGCTCCTAAGCATTTCACGGCTACACCGCTCAGGGGCTTATCATCGACCCCGATCACGCGCCCGGATATTGTAACTTCCTGCAACTGCAGGATGCTCAGTATTATTGTCGGCGCCGAGATATTCTTGTTCTTGCCGTCACAAGTCACCGTGACCGGCGTTCCGCCATAACTGTTCTTCCCTTCTGACTTGGTTGCGTTTATAGCGAGAGTTTGGTCGGCTACCATTGTCAATGGGCCGATTGTGTACTGACCGGCGCTATTGGTCGCAGTCGAACCTTTATCTGCGCTGACAGCTGCGCCGTCAACGGCAACGCCGTTGGCATCAGTGACTAAGCCCGAAATCGTCACTTCAGTAGGGAGCAGAACCGGGATGCTGAGAGTCACTGCCGAATTCAGCTCACCCGCATAAGTCACAGTTTGCGAACTGCCGGCAACGGTGATGCCTCCCTGTGTGGTTATGGAAGCGGTAAGCGTCACAGTGACCGGTTCCTCATTTTTCAGGGGAGCAAGTGAAATCGGGCCAACCGCCGCCCGTCCGCCGGCATCGGTCGTCACTGCGGCCGGTCCCCCCGATACGATTGCCCCGGAGAGCGGATTGCCATTGTTATCGACGACAATTACGGTAACCGTCCAACCGGGAAGGGCGCTTGTATCCGGAATTTGCTTTATTGCAAGGAATATATCTACTCCTGATTTAGCCAAACCTGCGGCGACAGTCTGGTTACTTCCACTTGATCCTTCCCTCGTCGCGGTTACAGTCACCAGAGAATTCGGCGGCGTGGTAAGAGTGATAGTGTACGAACCATCAGCCCCCGAGGCTGTCTCGCCACCCTCAGTTTTCCCCGGACCGGCGGCGGTCACGGTTACGTCCGATACCGGCTTTGGGGGTGTAGCGCTCTTGTCGAATATGGTCCCCATAATGGTAAATGTACTGACCGGCTTCTCCAAAGTAAAATCATACCCCAGCACAACCTTTTCCGGCATTTTGCCTGATGTTTTATGAGGGTCATACCCTTCTTTGGAGACAGAAATCTCAATGGTTGCGCCGACTTGACCTTTCATCAGGAGTTCATATTGACCATCCTGATTGGTAGCGGTCGAGAAATTTTTTCCATCGAGATTAAAAACAACTGAGGCCCCGGCCAGAGACTTCTTCTCCCCGCCTTCAGAGCCATTTACAGCGCCGGAAGCGTAAACATACTCGTTATATTTGCTGACAATCTGCTGAATTTCGTTATGGACATCTGTATCAATAACATAATTGGCTACTATTACATCCTCACCGAGACCGGCAAAATATTGGACTCTTGAAAAAAGCTTGAGCGCCTCAATAATAACCCAGCCCTTATTTGTTTGATCTGCCAACCCGATTATTAGATTGGCGCTACTCCGGGCATCCTGAATCAATTGGTCGTTTAGCGAACGAGCGCGGCTGGAGAGCCAGTCGGTTGTTAGACGCCGAGGCTTGATAAGTAGAGCATGCCAATCGTAGACTATATCGGTATTCCCTATCGGCGAAAAATATCCCCGACAGGATTCCGGGTCGAAGAGAAAATAATTTCCCTGTCCTTCAAAAACCGAACCCCGGAGTCTCTTAAATTTGTCCACCGCGAAATAAGTGAGGCAATCCTGACCACCGAACTCGCCTCCATCCTGTAGGGCCTTATGAAAAGCATTTTGTTCCTCCATCAGTAGACCTGATTGAGCGCAGAGCGCGCCTTGCCGAAAGGCTTTTATTTTGGCGCTTAGACGGTCAAGAGCATTGGCGAAATCCCCAGCCACTTCGCCATACGCTTTTACCCAATCGCCGAGAATCCGTCCCACCAGCGGAATCTTATTCATCTTGTCAGCGCTCTCCGTCAGAATATTACCTATCAAGCGGAGGCCATAGGTTGGATTTTCTTTCGCATTCTCCGGATCAAATTTCTTAGCAAATTCGTACGCCCCTTCGACTTCACCTGCGATTTTGTCCGCCTTTTTCATTCTTCGCGCGGCCAGCTTCATTTTTGATTTAACGCCTTCTTTATCGAGAGTATTGAATGTCTCCCTAATATCCGAGAGATACTTCTTAGCCTGACTTCTATCTTTCGGGTCGCATCCAAATATCTCACAGGCCAGCTTGATCCCTTTTTCCATATCCTGCGAAAAAATGACATCTTCATACTCCTGGTACTTACCTTCAAACTCTTCAAGCTTTCCGCTCCCTTGTTGCAGGGTCTCGCGGAACGCCTTGAATTCATCTTCTGTTTGCTGGAGAGCTTCTTTATACTCCTGGTCTATTGGGCAACTCGCCTGAGCAGGCAATCCAACGCACGCAAGCATAAGACAAACGGCGGTTATTAACCAGCTCGACGGCTTCAGGAAACATGTATTATTCATACAAACCTTCTCTTTTCTCATAAAATCGTCACTTATTCGAATCAAATAGATATCTTAATTTTATGCCGAAATCCGACTTTTGAAGATCAGCTGCCGACTCGAGGTCGGCCCTGGTGCTCTGCAAATTAGTATAAGCATCAATCACGAAATCAGATCGGAGGGGATATGAGGCTCTGGTCTCGAATCTTGCTATGCTTGAACTGCGAACCGGCTTGGCGTTGTAGAGAAAAGATTGAATATATGAAAGAGCCGCATCACAGCTAATATCAGGGCCAAACGTCACCCGCGCCGACGCCTCCACACCTCCCCGGATATTATTTTCGGGGTTTCGGAAAATATAGTCAACGTCATTCAGGTCATTCTTGAAAAACTTGTCCCGCTCGGTATCGATCAACATCCGGGCGCCTATGACCGGTCCGACCGAGAGCGCTTTCAGCCAAAGAGTATTAGCCTTGGTCCAACCGAAACTCAGGAAACAATCTGCCGAATGGGGCGGATGAATATTATAGACATTCAGATAATTGCTTTTATCAACGGAGCCGGTGTAACCTCGCACGGATAAATTCAATTTTGAATATATTCCCGTACCAAACGGATTCTTGCTTTTACGCCACTCAATCTGGGCAAAATCATGTTGCAAAGAGTCTGAAAAGAGACGATAGGTGATGTCGAAAGTCGTTTGAGTAAAATATTTATCTTCCCTGCCCATGCTTTGAGAGACCAGCTTAAGATCAATAAAGTTATTCTGGTCGGCGTTGGGGTAATCATATTTCACAACCTGAGGGCCCCATGATTTGCTTTTTGATCCTACTCTCGATTTTATGGCGAGAGTTCCCTTGATTCTCTGGCTTTCAAGAGGACACCCATCAACATTGGGATAAGATATCTTGCGATAATCGGCCTCTATCTCAGTTCCGCCATTCGATAATTGCCATACCGCCACGGGATTGAAATCAGTATGGTCGGCGGCATCAAGATCATAAGATTGCTTGAGATAATTCAATTTGAAGCCCAAATTGCCCGAACCGGCAGGAATCTTGAGGTCATTATTCCATGTCATCACGCCATAGTCGGCGCTGGCGATTTTGCCATAATGACGTCCCGACCATCTCAATTTACTATTTGCCCGCAGATTCGCCCCGCTCAATGAACCGGCCAAAAATATTCCCTTGTCGGAATAGCCAAGCTCTTTTACCGCCGCATCGGAGAAACCGGAAAAATCAATCCCTGTCCCGATACTAAGATTCGGCGTGAAATTATGAGTCCCCGTCAGGGCTATATCAGTCAGAGCTATCTCGCGCCGTTCAACCGTCTTCTTATGGTTAATGCTTAAGCCGATGTTGGTCCTATTCTCGGGAACATATCGCGCTTCAGCTCCGAAGCCGAAATCCGTAGCGCTTGATTTAAAAAGCGGGTTGGTATTGGGACGCTTATAGGATGAAGCCCCCATTAGAAGATCGGCCTCCCCAGTGACAGCAAATCGTTGACCTCTTGCCAGCGCCATCGGTTGTTCGACATTCTCATCCGGTTTTCCAAAGTCCGACACTGCCTTCCGATAAAATTTGTTTACATATCCTCTGTACTTATTGAAATCCAACTCCAGCGCGACAGCTTTCGGTTCGAGGTCCTTGACAAAGTCGGGCGAAGCCTTTGTTTCCGAAGAAACTTTCCTGAATTTCGCCAATAGCTTTTCAACTTCGAGCGAATTGGCATCAAACGATGCAACCAATTGGCAGATTGGACTCAGCGCCGCCCGGCCCTGAACCATGCGCGTTTCAACTGGACGACCATTTTTATCCCGATATCTGGCGTCGTGATCTTTGAGTTGCTTCAAAATTGCGAGCGTCAACCCGTGGGAAGAGCCCACCGCGCGGGTAAGGTTGTCAAATCATTGTTGAAGTTTATCCGACGCCGGTGTCGAAACCGGCAATGCGACAAGGATTGAAAGAGATACAATAGCAATCAATCCTGCGTTCTTGTACCTGTACCTGATTGTATTTTTTTGAGCCATAATATTTGAATAGTTTAAGGTGAATATTTCTTTACCCCCATTCCCATAGCGGTCATTTTCTATATTCCGGCCAATGACCACGCCAAATTAAGATACTAATCATATCGGAAGAATCTGCCATTCCTATAGCCGGAAGAATGGTTAGACTTATCAGAACCTGGCCCACTGAGGAGAGAGAGAAAGTCAAAGGAAACAGCCGGACCCCTTACTCTACAGCTCAAAAATCTACCTAAAAATCCGATATATATGGAAGCAGAATATTTTGGGGGAAGCGCTTGTTTCATTTGGCGAGAGCGGGAGGAAGATGAATATCCCAGTCCCGCCGGGGCAGGCTTCAACCTAATTTTATTCAAAGAATGCGACAACTGCTGACAACAAGAGGACCTTCGTGATAAACGAATTTCTGCGAAATCAGGCAGATTATATCTATTTCATAAGTGGCCTGGGATTTTTTCTTTTGGCCGCGTCCTCATTACTACTGCACGGGCGGAAGGAAGGAAATATTCCGTGGAAATGGCTTGGTTTATTTGGGATAACTCAGGCAGTAGCTCAGTGGCTTGAAATGCTCACGGTCGGCTTTGGTGATAACGCAGAATTCCAGATAATCAGGCTTATTCCCCTGACCTGTTCCTATATATTTCTGTTCCTTTTTGGACTGACTGGAAGGTCAACAGGATTGAGAAGAAAGCGAGCAATATGGATTGTCGTTATTCTACCCCTCATAGCTATGCTTGGGATTTTCGGTGGCCTGTCCGGTGCGTCAATTGCCGTATCAGGCCTTTTGACTGACCTGAGCACAACAGTCCGTTATGCTTTTGGCCTATTCGGCGGTCTACTCGCAGGACAAGCAATTTGGCAAATTGGCCAAACCTCTCTTAAGCAGAACACTGCCTTGCGAATTAACGCT
>CAZCFT010000075.1:0-12712 GCA_964498015.1 uncultured Ignavibacteriaceae bacterium | reverse complement strand
ATATCAGGGAGATTTTGTTTAATCAGGTTATGGCCGATCGTTGGACGCTGAAAGACCAGTCCCTTGGGGAATGCTCGCTCGGTAAATCCCCCGGCTCGTTGTATTAAGTCATAGATAGTCTCGTTACGCGAAAGGAGAGCATACTGTCCGGGAAAGCGAACTTCGCCGTCAAGATTGGCCGTTCGGTGCAATGACCAATCAGGGATTCTTCTGATGAAAACACGATCATCTTCTTCAAGAAGAAAATTTTTTGTCACAGAGTCCGCCAGACTGATTTGTTGAACCGATACCCGGCCCAGAGTATCTGTCCGAGCCAGTTCGCATCCGAATTGATAGGCATTTTTCTTGAGGTCTCCAGCCAGGAAGATCAAGTCCGAAAGGGTTATTTTGTCGTAGAGCGGAAATTCCCCCGGATGCGCAACCTCGCCATTGATTGAAACGAATTTTTTTCTCCTGACCTCATCAATGCTGTAGATATGAAGGGAATCGAGGTCCCGCAGAATCATATTGTTACTACCGTCTAATATCTCAGTCAGATTTATCGGAATAATTTCTGTGCGTCGATCAGGATATCGTCGGAATAAATTGGCTCTGTCATAATATACATTTTCCGGAAGAAGCTCGGCCTGATTAATCAGGTCCTTCATAGTGGTGGATTCGGTTCTCTCGATCTCGCCGGGGTGTTTCACCATTCCTGCGATAAAGACGACATTTCTTTTCATTTCATAGCATGAGAAAATTTTCAATTTATCGCCGTCAACCAATTCAAAATCATCTATTTTATTTCCCTTTTTTGGATTCAGATTAAGATCAATCGCTTGACGCTCGTCATTTTCAGAAATTCGTTCCAAAGAGATTCGATCAAGATAAGCCTCGGCCGTTGGCCCGCCCGCCAGATCGATCAATTGGCTGACTTTTTCCCCGCCCAGAAGTTCATATATCGCCGGGCGTTTTACCTCGCCGGCGATAGTCGCTTGGGGGCCGCTGACCGGAATGAAAATGGCATCACCGGATGACAATCTGACATCGCTCTTACTGTCCCCTTTCAGAAGGAATTGATAGAGGTCAACAGTCTTTTCGATTTTATTGTCGCGAATTAATTCGATATTGCGCATGGAGCCGCGCAAGTTCGGGCCCCCGGCAAGATAAAGCGCATTGAATAATGTTGTCAGGGAACTGACTGTGTATGTCCCCGGTTTTTTTGCTTCGCCGGTAATATATATTCGTATAGAGCGGATCTTGCCAAGTGAGACCGATAATTTGAAATCAGTATATATCGCCGCCAATTTTTGATTGAGTTGCAATTCCAAATCGGCCAGAGTAACTCCCCAGGCCGTTAGCTCTCCCACTTTGGGGATAAATATTCGCCCCTGACGATCGACCGTGAGATCATACTCTTTTTCGACCTTCCCCCAGACATAAATAATCAAATCATCTCCCGGACCAAGAATATAATCATCCGCAGATGCGACATCGGGAGCCGATAACATTCCCGAAGTTCCATTGAATAAATCGTACCCAAACGGCTCCAATCCTCCAGAGGATTTGGGTTGAACCGGCTCAATTTTCTCGACTATTATGGTCGACGACGAACTGGAATTGCTATTACTGATATCGCTTGGCGAGCCCGCCTGACCCCGATCAAAAAAATCGGGGCTTTTGTATGAATCATTTAATGCCCCGGCATCTTTTTTCTGCATGAGGTATCGATTTAAGTCAAGACCCGACTTTGCCTGAATCATCTCCAGACTGTCGAGTTCATTGCAGAAAGCCGGCCTAAACCAGCCGACCGCTACCAGCAAAATGACAATGATTATCAAAATAAGAAGTTTCTTCATTTTCACCTTCCATGGTTCACCTTTTCCATTCCAGAAGTAATGGATGGGCAAAGAGAGCGCCGACCGAGTCCCGAAGCAACAATCATTTGCTTTGCAGTGACTTGCATGGAATAGAAGGTATTTATGGTTGGGGCGATTGATAAAATCATTCCCACTTTATGGAGAAAACTTTTCTATTGTGAAGTGAGCCGGGAATCGATGAAAATTTGAGCTTTGAAAAATCCGGAATGCTTATTATAATAGTCTCATGAATAGCGAACCAGTTTATCTGTCTAAGCAGGGAATACTAAAGCTGGAGAATGAGTTGAAACAGCTCAAGACTGTCGAACGGCCTCGAATCATTGACGAGATCAGTAAGGCCAGCCAGCAGGGGGATTTGACTGAAAATGCCGAATATCATGCCGCCAAAGAGGCTCAAGTGCATATCGAGCGAAAAATCGCAGAATTGGAAGATAAATTAAGCCGGGTTAGGTCGGTAGACGCCGGAAATATCCCATCTGATAAGGCTTATCTTTTTGCCAAAGTGCTGGTTAAGGATTTGAAAAATAACGATGAGATTTCATATCAACTTGCGCCTCCCGATGAAGCCGACGTCGACAATGATATTATTTCTGTCAAATCTCCTATCGGAGCGGCGCTCTTGGGAAAGGCAGTCGGAGAGATAGCTGAAATAAAAGTCCCGGCTGGAATCGTCAGATATGAAATCCTAAAAATTTCCAGGGAATAAAAAAGCTTCCGATAGACTACCCATCAGGAATTCAATTTTTACATCGAATGATTAATTGATTCGTCTTCGTCTTCGTCTTCGTAATGCTCCATATCGAGGTCATCTTCCTCATAGTAATCTTCATCTTCGGAGACAACCTCGGCGGCCATGTTGGCGCACTCAATCGAGCAGTAGGCTTGCCCACTCTGTTTAATCGGCCTACCGGAAAATTTTTCACCACAGAATGCGCAGATCATAGATTACCTCCAATTTCATACCCTTTTCCCAAAAAGCGCTTCAGATAAAAAGAAAATGTTTTTTAAACTGCAAGCTAAATTTAACACTTTTTGCAACATTTTATTGGCCAAAAACAACCTTATCTTTCGACACTTTGTTACAAAAATTTAGGCCAAAAAGTTCACTAATTGCCAAAATTATACGAAATCCTTCAAAGAAGGCGATTTCAATAAAAGGAGTCGATGGGGCGACTTTCAGGAATATTTTTGAGTCACCGCCTTGAATATATTCTGAACCGACGCCCATCTGCCTATGACAATGGGAGTATTGAAAAGAGCCGTGTGTCGGTTTCCGGAGTCCGGTTGGGTGGGACGGAGAAGGTCGACAAGTTCTTGTCGGGTTTCTCGTTACGCTCCACTCCACTCTGAACTCGACCTACGAAAAATCCCTCAAATGATTGTTTTTCAACAATCCCTTTGAGGTGGCGCAGGGGATTTCGCTGTATGCCGCCTAAATTTTCGGAGCCGGCATTCCGTATTTTACCCATTCCTCGCGAGATGGGCCATATATGCCAGGAACCTTCAGCCCGGCCTGCCTCATTAACACAGTCATCTGTCCGCGGTGGTGAATTTCATGGTCTATCAGAATCCGCAATGTCAACCCTCTTTTCCATTTGGAGCCGTACATGTCATCTTCAATCTGCAAGGTGTCATCCCTCCAATCCTTTTCGACCTGCTCCTGAAGCGATTTGGCAAGGACGTCATACCCTTTTAACATTTCTGCGGCCTTCTTGGGAAGCGGCGACTCAGCCGCCGGCCCGTTAAGCTTCAACCCGACTCTCCCCATCATTTCAGGGATGGCAGTGACAATATGCCATGTCATTCTTCCGAGAGTCCTGTCTTCCGGCCCGACTTTTTGTGAAAGCGATTGGTCTGTAAGGCTCGCCAAAACCTTCTTAGTTGCCTCGGAATGCTGTTTCCATGTTTCAGAAAATTCCTTAATGGAATGGAACATCTAAATTCTCCTTTCTTAAGCGCTACAGTTTTTCACGGGGGGAAAGTAAGGCCATCAGGGCGAAGAGACAATCACTTTTGAGATTTTTTTGATTTTTTCCGAACTTGCAGAAGTGGGGCTGTATTTTTGCTTCTACTTGACCAAATCAAAGAGGTCCGCTATCCTGAGTGATTCGATATGGTAAAATCCCTGCCCATAGCGACAACCGGCTTGTATTCCAAAGGCGCGAGCCATTGATTCCAATGTCCAGATATAATCCCGTGACTTCTCCGGATTGAGAAATTGCGATTGATGACACTTGAGAGCTTCAATCCATTGCTCAAAATGCTCCGTAATATCAACAACAAAACTGGGACTTACTCCGGGCGGCAGAAAATAGTGAAATATTCGTTTAATCAGATGCGGTTCTCCCGGAATCGGCATCTTCTTGAGAGTAGCATAATTGGCCGCATTTATAATAATCTGGCCGGCGGCGACATGGTCGGGATGAGACTGTCTCTTGCCGTGGCCGATCTGCGGGTATGGCGCCAGAATGATAGTCGGACGATATTTCCTTATTAAGCCAGCCAGCTCAATCCGTTTTTCATAGCTGTCAAAAAGCCGAGTATCACCCCAATCATAAGTATAAATAAGATCAGAACCCATTACATGAGCCGCGCTTACAGCTTCTCCTGCCCTGATTTCAGGAGTTCCCCCAGTGCCCATTTCTCCGGCGGTCAAATACACGATACCGGTCTTATAACCCCTCTTATTCAGCGCTATTAAAACTCCGCCGGTCCCGACTTCAACATCATCCGGATGAGCGCCTATTGAAATGAGATCGTAAACCATGGGCCTAATAATACACTTTCTTCTCTGAAATATAAATAAAAAAAGCCGGGAGGTTTTTCGCATCCCGGCTAAGTAATCTAGGCCCTTACTCTCTATTCTGGAACCACAAAATGATCAGAATGGAATTTCAATATCTTTGGCAGGACATCATAGATAAACCTGTGGGCAGTTGCCGGAAAATCCGGATACCCCCTGAATTCAAGATATGTATGGTCAACGCCTTGGCCGCTCAGATAAGTATGGAAATCCGCAGTCTGCTGATAGTAGCCATACAGCGCTTCCGGATGCGCCATCAGAAGAATTGCAGTTGAGTCAAGGCTATGCGCATATTTGGTGGTAAGCATATTTGGAGGATTGTTGGCCAGCCATAAATTCCAGATTGGCTGATAAACCTCGCCAGCGCTGTCGAATGGAAGATGATATTCTATCGAAGAGAAAGGATGAAAATATGTTGTCATATCCGTAATCTTGCCGTCGCCATTGATTCCAACATCAACCACACCGGTATCGTGCGGCGAGAAACTGGTTGAAGCCGCTATAAATATAGTCTGAAGAGGATGGGCGTTGGAAGTGTCCATGTATCGATAAGAAGTATCAAGTTCATCAACGACTTGTCTGAAAAGCGGAATGAATCCGCTATCTCCCGATGCGCCGTCAAAATCAAGAGGGGCCGAAACAGACGAAACCGAAGAGAAGTTTTCGCTATATTCCATGGCAATTCTCATGGCGCCATACCCGCCCATCTCCGCGCCGCTGATTGCGCGTAAATCGCGAGTCGGTATGGTATTAAAAACCGCGTCCACATAATCGATAAGTGTCATTGACAACTGAAGATTATTATTGCCGGTCTTCTTGCCGATTAACTCCGCATATTTTCCGCCGGCCTCGCTATTGCCATAAAATGAGCCGCCAAAACCATTGACGCCGCCAACACAGACAATCATCATAGGTCTGATTTCCTTAGCGGCAATCATCCGATCGGCGACATCCTGGAGTCCGTGACTAAAATAGAAAGATTCGTCTTCTTTGAAAGGCGAAAGCATATACAGGACGGGGAGAGGTTTTCCCTGTCCTTGCTGGCCATAACCGGAAACAGTTGAATCCGGAATATAAACTTTGAAAATGACTATTGGATTTTGGCTGATAGATTCAAACATTGAATTGCCCAATTGCTCCGGGAATATTTGCGGGGGAACAACGTTCCAAATTTCGCCTGAAGGATATTTCTCGGAAACTGATGTTACTCCGCGGTCGCTACAGCCACTTACTATCGACAAGATTATAAGGACCGAAAATACTAATATAATTATTCTATACATACTTTGGTCCTCCTAAAACCGGTAAGAAATTCCCAGGATGGTTTGGTAGTTATCAGCTCTATAATTGGCCGGGATGTTGTCGAGAATGTCGTTATCGCCGATGACCATATCCGTGACATTTAAGTCTTTCTGGTGAGTATAAGAAGTTGCAAAATCAAGGTTCCAGAATCCAAGAGCAATGCCGGCTCCGAAGTGAAGTCCGAGCTTGTCTCCCAGATCAATAAATTGCGGGATAAAAGTAGCGGCCTTTGCGGGAGATTGATCAAAAGAAATGCCGGCCCTCAAGTCAACATTGCCGCCGGTTTTATAATCAGCCCCGAGCATGATTTTGGCCGCATTACTCCAGTCAATCGGAACGGAAAGGTTTGTCTTAAACAGAGAATCATTAGCATTATGAAAACTGGTATCTTTCAAGCCGGCGAAATTGCTGAAAGCAAAATCAAACCCTTTGAATGAAGACCAGAAGGTCATCTCAGCATCCAGATCCATGGTTAATTTATCATTGACCTTGAAGGCCAGTCCGCCGCCTATAGCTCCGGGCAGGTCAAGTGTCGTCTCAAAGTCCGATTTCAGGCCGGCCACCTCGCCCCTGGCAAACAAATATCGCTCGGTCCCCAATCCTGCATAAAGCAAGGAATTTTTGCCCATATAAAACTTGAAATCGCTCTTGCCGCTGATATTGATAGAAGCGCTTCCGGAATAAGTCAATGCGGCATTGAATTTATCATTAAGTTCATAAATAAACCCGGTGCGATAACCAAATCCCCAGCCATTGCCGTCAGTCCGGTACCATTCCGGGATTTTCTCATAGGGACGGTCGCTGAATGGCGAAGGCATAGGGTTCCGTCTGAAAACCAGATTGTTGAAAACCAAATCCCCGCGAAGCAGTGACAATCCGATTCCGGCCTGGAGTTTATCATCCATAAATCCTTTGGCCGCCGTGAGTTGAAAGGCGACAACGTCGAGGTTAATAGCATACTGGGAAGCATCGAAAGCCGCAGGGCTGTAGGCTTGTGGGTTTTCACAAAGATTCCAGCTTTGATTTTGATCGAAAATCTGCATGGCCGAAAACCCCAAAACCATTTCGCCTTTTATAGGAAGGCGCGCCACCGCGCCAAATTCGGGGACATTCAAGACTTCATGCTTATTGGCAATATCTTGGCCGTTATAGAAACCGGTCTCATATTCGCCGCCCCATTTAACATCAGGTTTGGCCCAATAGCGATTGTGGAAAATCGCCAGATTTGCCGCCATATAATTATCTTCTATTCCGTAATAACCGGCCGGATTATAATAGGCGGCCGACCAGTCATCAGCAATGGCACGGAATGCCCCACCCATGCCTCTCGCTTTCACTCCTATACCATCAAATGAAAATCCACTGCCAAAGGCATTCGGCAGAAGAAATAAGAGAAGCAAAAGGAGAAAGGCAAAATACCTTATATATCCCATTCTCATCTCCATTTATTATATCAGAACTCTTTAATTCTCTCTTTCATCGCCCCCGGCAATTTCTCGAGAGCGAGCGCATTCCAAAATATCCTGCCACAGACATCGAGCAGGCAAAAAGTCTCACCAACTTACAATAACCCCTTCAGATTGTCAAGCCCTCTCCATATTTTTTGGTCTGCCGGAGTACGCATATAATCTCATTACTTGTCAAGATTAAAGACGAAATAAAACCGATTTTGAGTTTAAGAAATATTGGGAATTAAATTGCTTGGGTTATCGATTCTAATGCGCTCTGGATATCCGCCAGAGGCTGGTTATGAAGAAAAAGAATGAGGCGGCCAATATTACCGAGGCCCCGGTGGCAATGTCCCAAACCAATGAGCCGGCTAATCCCAGAATTCCTGAAAAAAAAGCAAATGTCATCGCCCACCAAAATAGTGACCCGGCCGAACGGGCCATATTTCGAGCGGAGGCGGCGGGTAAAATCAGTAAAGCAGTTACCAGCAGAAGCCCTACTGCCCTAATGCTGAAAGCGACCACAATTGCCAAGAGACCGGCGTAGAGATATTGATATAATGCCGTATTCAGACCTTTGGAGAAGGCCAAATCCTCATGTAAGCCAATAAACAGCAATTTATTATATGTCAACCAGATGAATATAACGCCCACAATAAAAAGAATAACTATGGCAATCAATTCCATCTCATTAATAGTCAGAATATCGCCAAAAAGATATGATTGAAGATCCCGATTGAGACCCTTACGGATACTAATAATGGCGATTCCGATGGCTATTACGGTCGAAAAAAACACGCCAGTCACGGTGTCGGTCGATAATTCCGTATGTCTTTTTACTCTAATTATTCCAATTCCAACAATTACCGCAAATGCGGCCAATGTAATCCAGGGTTGAATGCCTAACAGAAGCCCCAGGGCCACGCCGGTGAATGCGGAATGGCTAATGGTATCAGAAAAGAAGGCCATTCTGAAATTAACTACCATTATTCCCATCGCTCCACAGAGGAGAGTCAGAAAAGTTAGCCCCAGCAATGCTCTGATTACAAACGCCGACTGGGCCCATTCAAACGGAAAAACAGAGGCAAATAGCTTATAGATTAAAGAAAATAGATCCATCTCAACTTTTTTGGTCTTTCTCCAAACGCTTCACAGCCGAGTAGTGGCTTCTCACAATTTCCGTATGATGCCCAAATACTGCCTGAAGGTTGGAAGGAGTCAAGACTTCGGCGGCGCTCCCGTGACAGACAAGTCCTCGATTAATGCATATAACCCGGTCAGCATGATTACTCACTATTGACAGGTCATGACTGACAATGACCATCGTAAAATTCTGGCGGAGATGTATAGAATCAAGCAAATCACAAAAGAGCCGTTCGCCGGAAATGTCGATACCCGAGACAGGTTCATCAAGAAGAAGCAAATTGGGCTTGCCGGAGAGCGCCGCGGCAAGTAGAATTCTTTGGAGTTCGCCTCCGGACAGTTTTCCAATCTGCCTTTTGGCCAGATGAGAAGCCTCCACCAATTTGAGATTGTCCAACGCCGTTGCCACATGGCGCAATTTTCTCCCCCACCAGAGAGGCCCTTTTTGAAGGGGCAGGATCAGAAAATCAAGGGCTGTCATCGGAAGACCGCGATCGAAATCAAGCGTCTGCGGCACATAACCGAATTTCGGCTTCGCCATTGAGCCATCGGAATTTCTAAAAGAAACTTCTCCCGCATATCTTATCTGGCCGAGTAATACCTTAAGTAGAGTGGTCTTGCCGGCGCCATTAGGTCCAATAATCGCCGTGACCGAACCGGCCGGGATAGCTGTATTGATATTTTCGAGAATGGCTCGGCCATCGACTTTGACCGTCAGATTATCTATATGTATTGAAGGGCCCATTTCCTATTTCATCGCCCGGGCTAACGCATTCAGATTCTGGATCATGATCCGTTCATAATAATCAAGCGGCGGGTCAGACGGTCCTTGCGCGACCGGGTCTAATTTAATAACCGGCAAATGCAATTCATCGCCGATAACTTCAACAATTCTGGCGGAATATTGCGGCTCCGAGAACAGGGCGGCAATCTTATTGTCTCGGAATTCTTTTATCTCTGAAAGCAATTCCTTGGCTGATGGTTCCTCCCCCGGTTCTTTTTCAATCACGTCAATAATATCAAAGCCATAGTCTCTTGCCATATAATCAAATACCTCATGCACGGTGACGATTTTCGGATTTTTCAAGCCCTGAAGGGAAACCTCAAACATCCTGGAGAGAGCGTCAAGTTTTCTCCGATATTCTTCTCCGTTGCTATTCAACTGTTTTTCAAATTCAGGGAGAAACCTCACCAGCGAATCGGTAATTGTCTTCACCATATGGTCCGCCTGCTTTGGCGAGGCAAATACATGGGGATTATATTCATGAGCAGAGGTAGAAGAATTCTCATGCTCGTGATAATATCTTAATCGAATAGGCGTCAGCCCGTCGGAGGCAACTACTGTTTTTGCATTGTGACTTTTTGAAAATCCGGCATTTGACGCGCCGGACGGCCATGCTTTGGCCAGAAATTCCTCCATCCCGAGACCATTCATAATGATTATGTCCGCCTGATGGATTTTTTTTATATCGTCGGGGGATATGGCGTAATCGTGAGGACAGCCATAGCCTGACGGCAGGAGCATATCAACATTGATATTTTCAATGCCGGCGGTGATATTTTTTGCAAAAAGATAAATGGGGAAAAAAGTGGTCAGTATTTCCGTCTTCCCCTTTGTTGGCGTAGCTCCCTGAGCGAAATTCGATAGCGATCCTACTATACTGATCACAAATATTGCGATCATAAACCATCCAACCCCCAAGAATCTGGCTATCTTTTCAATCGCGGCCATTTAATTCTATCCTATTGCTTCCCATCTCTGTGAAGAACTCTCTCTTCATAAGGAACATAAAGGCCGACTTTCAACGCTTTGTTTAGATGATATTCAGATAATTTGCCTTCTGTCAATTGAGATAGATAATAATGAATTGCCGCCTGCGCCGAATCTCCAGCTAATCCCAAATTCAGAGATTCTCTGGCCATATCTTTTTTGCCCTCGAGGAAATATTCATATCCCTTCGCCGCCGCATGAATGGATTTGGCAAAATTACTCGTGCCGAAATTGGCGGAATCGAGTTCTGCCTTATCGGCATGAATCAGACTCGCAAAAACAGCCGGATAATTCGACAATTTATAATTCACCGTTTCAATCGCTTCGGTCAGACTGAAGGCATAATTTTTTAACGACGCCAGCCGCGCCTTGTCCTCTCGGCCTTTACGGACAATATGGCTGTTGAGTGAGTCGAAACGATTAGAGGCAACCCAGCTTCTTTTCTCAGTCATCGCCGAACCGATATCAAACACATGTATGGATCCCAAAAGATGGCCGATTTCGTGCAAAATCAATTGCCCATTGAGAAAAGAACCCCATTCTGACGATAGCGGACTGGGAGGATGCATCTCGGCGATCACGGAGGTTTTTCGCCCGATATCGGATACGCCAACTCTTATATTATTTGCATCCAGAAAATATTCATTCAGATTTTGCGGCCTGAAAACACAGACAATTATGGTATCGGGTTTGGGGAATTCTGATTTCAAAAAGGATTCAAACAGGCGTCCAATATCGGATAACGGAACTTTAGGGGTAGTAAAATATGTTTTGGCGCAGAGATAGAGGCCGAGATTAAATTGGCTGGCCAGCGAATAAGAAGCATATTCAACCGCTTCAGATATGATGCTGTCGGTTCCGCCCCTTCGGTCGTTCAGTATCCTGGAATCCACTACAAGATAAAAAGGAATACTATCATTATACGATAGCGGCTTTCGCTCTTTCGCCGGCAAGAATTCCGTTCCCTGACTTAGAATTCTCATAATGGTATATTCAGGAGGTTCAGGCCGGGTCATCTGCCAGCTGACAATTGTAGAATCTCCCAATACAAACCAATCATCCAGAGTTTGGGCGCTTAGATGAAAACTGTCTATTTTTCCGAGAGAATCAGTCAGGTCAGCATAAAATAGACTCAGGCTGATTTTCAGAGTTGGATATTCCGCCGGATATCGAGCCGACTTCTTTTCTTCATCCGATTTACCTTCTCCAGCCTGAAAAACAGCCTTAGGCCGAAGGTATAAGAGGTAATCAAATCCTTCGGACTTGGCGTGACCGGTGAGCTTTCGGAAAGAATTTTTCTTATTGGAAGAAATGAATCTAAAATCCCAACCTTTGCGCCACAACAGGTATTCCAGATGATTTGTTACGCAATTTTGAAGATTTTGCGAATTGAATTCCTCAAGCCCCTTAAAGTTAGATTTTTCAATATAGACAGCCATTTTTTCCGTGAGCGAGGGCAAAATGGCCGAATCCCCCGGTACAGGAGCCGAAAAGCATATTATCAAAAATATCAGCAATCTCTTCATGGCTTTGACAAAAATGATTTATTCCAACTTGAAAAGCAAGGCTGAATTAAGTATACTCGGCCTTTGATGAAAGTTATTGAATCAAAGATATATTTCTTCTTCGCCATCCTCGTCGGCATTTTGGCGATCAGTTGCGGAAAATCCGACAAGGAATTTGCGACTCGAAGGGGAGAAGGCCTGAGGGCCTTCGAGTCCGGGGATTATTATAAAGCTGTCAATTTATTTAAAGAGGCTTACCTAATAAAGCCTTCCGACCGGGATATACTCTATGACCTTGGCCGTACTTTTAAGAAACTGTCTCTATATGATTCAGCGCTGGTCTATTTCAAGCGCGGGAAAATTCTTTATAGCGCCGATCGCCCCATAAATAAGGAAATTCTTGATTTGTCGATAGGGGCAAATGATACGAAAGGCGCGCTTTTGGCGATTGCTACTCTTATTGCCACCGGCGATAATGAAAGAATGTATTGGCCTCTTCTGGCGGAACTGAATTATAGAGAAAAAAATTATACACTGGCGGTACATTACTATCAATTACTCCTGAAAGAGAATCCACAAGAACCTAATAACTATCTGCTTTTGTCGGGGGTCCTCTCGCAAACAGGGCAATTTGAGGAATCAAATGGAATTTTGGCCCTGGCGATTCAGAGCTTTGGCCCTAATCCGGAATTTTACACAAATATAGCGATCAATTGTATAAATATGAAAAATTTTGCCAAAGCCGAGGAATATATGCGGTTGAGCCTTCAGCTCAATCCCAATTCCATTCCTATCTGGATTAATCTTGCTAACCTGCTTGGCGAGCAAAATGATAAGGCCAAAAAGAAAGAGGCGCTGGGGATTTATAAAAAATACCGAAA
>CAZCFT010000074.1:0-12818 GCA_964498015.1 uncultured Ignavibacteriaceae bacterium | reverse complement strand
TAAACTGGCAGAAATGATGGGTATGACAGCTCCGGAGGAAATAGATATTCTGGCGGTAGAGGCACAGGACGTCCGGACATTGAGCGAAGAAATGACCGAACCGATTATGGCCGCTATGCCGGCGGCCATTGAGTATGTAACGAGATGGATAATTATTAGAAGTCAGGAGATATTATCCAATGGAGAAAGAAACAAGAAAAACGCCGCCTGCTGAGGGGGCCCCAAAAACCTGCCCTGAGTGCTCCGGGCGCGGATGGGTAGACAATCGCTGTATAACCGCCGACCATGCGTATAGATGTATGTACTGCGACGGCAAAGGATTGAGCCCACTTGGAAATATTTGCGAAGCTTGCCACGGCACCGGGCAAATAGAAGTTCGGCAGGTTGACCAGAATCCGTGCCCTCTCTGCGCCGGGGCCGGGGTCTATCCCGTTCCAGAATCAATGACAATTAAGGAATTTGCCTTCCGCCCGGGGCTGAAGAAGCTCATTTAAATTTCTGGACAAGGTATCTTCTGCTTTTCCATCCCAGTTTTTCCATTTGGGCGCAATTTCACGAAGAGGCTGAGATTCTATGTCATTGACAATCATTGTCTTACTGATAATAGGGGCCTAATTGTAACAAAACAACAAAATTCCTATTGACAAATGGTAGATATATATTATATTAAAAGCGATGGAAATTATCGTATATTTTATGAAGTTATGAATATGATAAAGATAAATCAGAAATATTTGATTCGGGCCAATTGCTGTTGTTGCCACGACCGGGAGGCAGACTGGTAGTACAATAGTATTGTCGGTTTTGTGAGCTCTCGGTCCATCATGTTTCCTGATGGACTTTTTTATTTTCTGGAGAAATATGCAGAGAAGAAAATTGGACAAGAAAAGCGAAAATACAAGAATTGCAACGAAGGATTTTTTCAAGCGCAGTATGGCCGAAGCAATCGGCAACACTCCTCTTATCAAGCTCAATCGGCTTACTGTCGGCGCTAAAGGAGTGATTTTAGTCAAGCCGGAATTTCTGAACCCGACCGGTTCTATTAAGGATCGGATGGCGGTATATATTCTTGACGGGGCGGTTAAGTCCGGAGAGCTAAGGCCCGGCGGGACAATAGTTGAAGCGACTTCAGGTAACACCGGCGCGGCAGTGGCAATGTATGCGGCTGTATATGGATATAAGGCCATTTTTACTATTCCAGATAAAATGTCTAAAGAGAAGATCGATACGCTCAGAGCCTTTGGGGCTGAAGTGCATATCTGCCCTACAGCCGTTCCGCCGGATTCGCCTCAGAGCTATTATGAAACAGCGAAACGGATTGCCTCATCGCACGAAAGTGCATATTTCATAGGGCAGTATCATAATCTCAAGAATATTGAGGCCCATTATAAAAGGACCGGTCCGGAAATATGGAAACAGACAAAAGGTAAAATCACAATCCTCATCGCGGGGATAGGAACTGGCGGAACCATTTCGGGGACGGCCCGATATCTTAAAGAAAAAAACAAGAAAATCAGAGTAGTTGCGGTCGATCCGATCGGCTCAATCTACCACGATTACTTTACCAAGAAGAAGATGATTGAACCCCACACCTATTTGGTGGAAGGAATCGGCGAGGATATGCTTTGCCCAACGCTTGATTTCTCAGTAATAGATGAGATAATTCAGGTTAACGATCGCCAGTCGTTTCTGGCGGCTCGGGAACTGGCGCGCCAGGAAGGGATTTTAGCCGGGGGTTCGTCCGGCGCCGCAGTACATGCCGCGCTTAAATATGCGCCCAAAATGAGAGGCAGTGATGTTGCAGTAGTCATACTCCCCGATGGCGGATTCAAGTACATGAGCAAATTTTATTCGGACGAATGGATGAGAGAGAAAGGATTCTTATCATGAACAAAGGTCACAAATTCGAAACCAGAGCTATTCATTCATCCGATCAATTTTCCGGAGAGACAGGGGCGGTCTCGACGCCGATTTTTCAAACCTCGACCTATAAATTGGCTTTCCCCGGGGATGAATCCGGTTATGTTTATTCCCGTACATCCAATCCGACCCGCAGAGCGCTGGAGCAGACGCTGGCCTCAGTAGAGAGCGGAACCAACGGTTTTGCTTTCGCCAGCGGAATGGCGGCTGTCAATACCGTGATGAATCTGCTCTCTTCAGGCGACCATGTTGTGGTTGGGGATGATCTCTATGGAGGATGCTACCGACTCTTCAATCGAGTCTATAAGCAATACAACATTTCCTTTACATATGTTGATGGTAGGCAGGCAGGAAATTTTGGAAAGGCCGTCACCCCTCAAACGCGCCTTTTTTGGCTGGAAACGCCGACCAATCCATTAATGCGTCTCTACGATATTGAGAAAATTGCCATTATTGCACGAAAGAATAAAATTCTACTCGCAGTCGATAATACGCTTGCCACTCCGTATGTCCAGAGGCCTCTGGAGTTGGGGGCAGACATAGTAGTACATTCTCTCACCAAATATATATCCGGCCATTGTGATGCTGTTGGGGGCGGGGTTGTCGTCAAAGATCCCCTGTTGGCCGAAAAGATAGGTTTCTATCAAAACGGAGTCGGGGCGATTCTTTCCCCATTTGATTCTTTTCTGACGCTTCGCGGACTGAAGACCCTGTCGCTTCGGATGGAGCGGCATTGCTCCAATGCTCGCGCCATTGCAGAATTCCTGCAACAACAGAAAGGGATAAAGTCGGTACTCTATCCAGGGCTTGACGGAAACCCGCTTCCGAATGGGATGATACTTGGCGGAGGGATGGTTTCTTTTGCGCTTGATGCCGATTCCGACGCAGTCCGGAGATTTGTAATGGCCACGAAAGTTTTCACTCTGGCTGAATCGTTGGGGGGAGTGGAATCATTGATAAATCATCCGGCGACCATGACTCATGCGTCGATTCCTGAAAATATTCGAAGAGAGCGCGGAATTGGCCATGAGCTGGTACGGCTATCGGTCGGATTGGAAAATATTGATGACCTGATTGCTGATCTGAAACAAGCGCTGGAAGCTTAGATGGAAAATATTGATGCGAATAATCAAACCATGAAAGGAATTGTAACATGAGAGTGCATTCATTTGACCGCGTGGCGCCGGCTTATGCCGCCAAAGTGACGCCGCATCGTTATGCGC
Organism: uncultured Ignavibacteriaceae bacterium; assembly: GCA_964498015.1. Classification (GTDB taxonomy): domain Bacteria; phylum Zixibacteria; class MSB-5A5; order GN15; family PGXB01; genus CAWEZN01. The sequence goes on along the minus strand of CAZCFT010000074.1, from coordinate 9,675 downwards.
ATTATGCCACAATGCTGCACGAATTAAAATTGGGCGGGGATGAGATTATACTCGATATCGGTTGCGGTCCGGGGATTCTTTCATTGGAAGTGGCGCAACAACTGTCTCGTGGAAAACTGATCGGCATCGACAATTCCCCCAATATGATTGGATTTGCCCTCGGCATGGCGCAGGAGAGAGGGTCCAGTAACACGGAATTTAACGTTGGAGACGCGCTCGCCCTTGATTTCCCCGATAACAGCTTCAATTTGGTGATGTCATCTCTGACTTTCCCCTGGGTTAAAGATCAGGCTCGTTTTTTAAGCGAAGTAAATCGTGTTCTTAAACCGGGGGGGCGGCTTGTCATGATTACTCTCTCCAACATAGTCTATCGGGAGTTCACTCAGGCTCTCAAAGAGGTTGCGCGGCGCAATCCGAGTCTCTTAAATGTCGGTCGAAACGTCCTTGGGTTTCTCGGCGCCCGTACGTATAGCCTTGACGGTATCGCCCGGGAAATGGAACGGGCTAAATTTAATGTCAATCGTCGATTTCGCTTGACAACTGAAGACCCTGTCACTCCACGGGAATATCTTGCACGCATCAACGCCATCGTTGACGAAAACTATCTGGAGGGGCTAAATGACGGCGAAAAGCAATTGATCAGAAACGATATCATGTTGTCGCTTTCACGCAAGAACGGCAGTCTCACTTTCACTGAATCGGCGCTTTTTATTATAGCCCGAAAGCTTGGCGCCTCCGGCCATTGTAATGGCTGATATTCATCATTTTTCATATTATTAGACAAAATCCAGAATAATTATTTATTAGGCGCCGCAGTAACCTTTCAAGCGGCAATGTTATCGATTCCGATTGAAACATAAATCTGGAATCGCCGTATTGCCCCTTATGAAATATGCAGGACGACTGGGATTTCTCCTATTTATAACCGCTCTGCTTCTGCCATTACTAACGTTTGGACAGGATTTATTTAAGCCTCAGATTAAACCAACTTTTCAGGCCACATTTTTGAGCGGGGAGATAGATATTGACGGCAAGCTGGATGAGCCGGCTTGGAAATTGGCCGCGGTGGCGGATGGTTTTGCGGAAGTTGATCCCGCAGAGCAGGCAAAGCCTGGGGTTCAATCAAAGGTTCTTTTGACATTCGACAAAAGCAAATTATATGTCGCGCTTATTGCCTGGGATAACCCAAAACAGGTGCGAACCTCTATGTGCGAGAGGGATAATATTTTCAGCGATGACTATTTTGGAATAATGCTTGATGCCTATGGAGACGCATCATGGGGGTATGAGCTTTTTGTTAACCCGCTTGGTATTCAGGGTGACCTGCGGATGAACGCAGACGGCGGTGAGGACATAGGATTCGACATTGTTTGGGAATCAAGAGGGCAGATTACCGATAGCGGTTATCAGGTCGAAATCGCAATACCATTCAGCAGTCTTCGATTCCCGAACAAGCCGGAGCAGATTTGGCGTATCAATTTTTGGCGCGATCGCCAGCGGGATGCTCGATACCGATATGCCTGGTCCGCCCTGGATCGGAATAATCCCTGATTTATGTGCCAGTGGGGAACTGTCACGGGAATCCGCGATATCAAACCGAGCGCCAACTTTGACATATTGCCCAATTTGATCAGTTCGCAGTCGGGGGAGCTTCAAGATGAGGGTGACCCACATTCTCCGTTGAAGAATCATAAAGTTGAAGCTGAAGCTTCTCTTAATATTCGCTATGGGTTGACATCCAACTCTTCGGCGGAATTGACTATCAATCCTGATTTCAGTCAGGTGGAATCCGATGCTACTCAGATTGATGTCAATTCCCCCTATGCTATCTCTTATCCGGAGAGAAGACCCTTTTTCCAGGAAGGGAGCGACCTTTTCCGGAGTTGGGTGAATACGGTGCATACTCGTTCAATTCAAGACCCAAAAATTGCCGCGAAGCTGACTGGCAAATTTGGGCGGATCAGCGCAGCTTACCTCTTGGCTCGAGATGATCGGACGCCGATTCTGATTCCCCTGCCTGAAAAGACCAGTATTTGGAGCGCGGGGAAGAGTACTTCGAATGTTTTTAGGTTCAAAAGGACTTTTCTTGAGAACTCTTTTATAGGAGGCGTCATCACTGACCGCCGACTTGATGGCGGTGGTTCGGGAACGGTTTTTGGGGGTGATATTTCTCTGCGTTTTCTCAATAATTATACCTTCAGCATACAGAGTTTGGCAAGCCATACTGCCGAACCAAACGACAAGGCGCTGACTACAGGCGCAGATTCTTTGCTGTTTGACAATGAGCGCCATACTCTCGCATATGACGGCGAGCGTTTTTGGGGCCGGGCGCTCTATAGCAGTTTGGGTTTTGAAGCCAGAGTCTGGAATGCCAATGTCAGTTTTGAGGAATATAATCCTACTTTTCGGGCCGATAACGGTTTTGTGACTCGTAATGATACTCGCACACTTGAAGCCTATGTGGGTCCTTATTTTCGGCCTAATGGCAAGTGGATATTGACCTGGTCGCCCAATATCGTCATCGCACGCCAGTGGAATTTCGCCGGAATTCGCAACGATGAATGGCTTGTGCCGAGCGTGAACTTTAATTTCAAGGGACAAGCCTATTTTGAAATAGAGTATCTCTTCAGCGATGAATTATACAGGGGCATCAGATTTGATAGTATTCGGCGATGGTCGGCTGTCATCAATAAGCGGTTCGGTCGGGCATTAGCCGTCGAATTCTCGATGACGCAGGGGCGGACAATCGCCCGCCAGTTGTTTCCGTCTCCGATACTGGGGAGAAGCAGAGACATGGAATTCTCTCTGGCCTTTAGGCCGACCAAACGGTTAATTATTGCCCCGGATTTATCATACTCCCGCATGAATTTCCCGGACAATGGCAAAAGAATCTTCGAGGATTATGTATTGCACACGCGATTTGATTATCAATTCAGCCGGGAATGGTATCTACGCCTTATAGTCGAGTATGCCAAGAATAATGAATTCAATGGACGGGACAGCCTTTATTATAGGGAGGGTTACCTGACTTTCGAACCACTTTTGAGCTATAAGCTGAATCCATTCACCGTGTTCTATATTGGCTCGGCCCATGATTACTGGGATCCCAATGCCGCCAGTCATTTCTATCGATCATCACAACGGTTTTTTGTTAAATTCCAATATCTATTCCGAGTTTAGGAAGAAAAACCATAATTCAATAAAGCAGCTCATAACTTCGGTAAAGGTCCTCGACCCATAATTCTGTTGACTTATGAGGCCGTTCACTTTATCCTTGCAAGTAGCTTAGAAGGATCGAGCAGAATGGATAAAATAATCTATCTTGATAACGGCGCGACAACTTTCCCCAAACCGGAGGAAGTCTATGTCGTTATGGATTGCTATTATCGCAATTTCGGAGTTAATCCCGGCCGATCCGGTTATGACCTCTGTATGGCCGCGGGCGGGATTGTGAACGACACGAGGAAATTGCTCACGAGATTTTTCAACGGCTCTGATTCCAATCGACTGATCTTTTCCCTTAATGCCACCGATGCCCTCAACTTAGCCATTTTTGGGTTGCTTAGAAGCGGCGATCATGCCATAACCACAACTCTTGAACATAATTCAGTTCTTCGTCCTCTCTATCATCTTTATAAATATGATAATGTGGAAGTTGATTATATTCCGTTTGATTCCAATGGGTTTGTCGGCCCGGATGATTTCGCCCGAAAGATAAAGAATAACACAAAGCTGGTGGTTGTCAATCACGGTTCCAATGTCTTTGGCGCCGTGCAACCGATAAAAGAAATCGGGGACATTTGTCGGAAAAAAGGGATAGTCTTTCTTGTTGATGCTTCTCAAACGGCGGGGAAAATTCCTGTTGATCTCAAAGAAATGAATATTGATGTTATCGCTTTCACCGGGCATAAGTCCCTTATGGGGCCGATGGGCACCGGGGGGCTATACGTTCGAGAGGGAATAGAAATCCGGCATACGCGAGCGGGGGGGACAGGCGTCAAGTCGGCGGTTCGTACGCATCTTGACGAGTATCCATATCGACTTGAATATGGCACCGGAAATCTCCCCGGCATCGCCGGTCTGAATGCGGGGGTAAAATGGATTCAAAGCGCCGGCGTCGATAATATCTACAAGCATGAGGCGTCCCTTCTCACAATGCTCCGTGATGGCTTACGGGAAATCGAAGGAGTAACTCTCTACTGCCAAGATGACCTGACAAATCATATAGGGGTCATGGCCCTTAATATAGACGGTATTGATGCGCAAGATATCGGCATGATGCTTGATGTAGATTATAACATAGCTTGTCGCACGGGGCTACATTGTGCGCCTCTGGCGCATGAGCAATTGGGGACTGACAAAATCCGCGGCGCGGTTCGTTTTGGGATTGGGCCTTTTAATACCAGCGCGGATATTGCCGACGCGGTGAACGCTATCAAAGATATCGCCGTCAACCGCCGCAGGAAATAATTCAGCTTACGTCTTGAATAGGCCTTTGGTGAAATGAAAGCTCCAAGAAATGTCCAGAGGTAACTCACTATTGTGAGTACTTTATTATCTCTTGCCAGTTCAACTATCTGCACTTATGATAGTTTACATATTATTTTTGAAATAGGACTCTAAAAGGACAGAAAAACGCTCAATAAGATAGTTAAATGGTTTGTTGCCGCGATCGGGGTAGCTGTACTGGTGATTTTCGCGCTTTTCTATACTCGCGAAACTTCTATGGTTATCAATTGGCGGCAATCAGGAGTTATTCAAAGCGATATAATCGTCAGGCCTGATAGCACAATTGAATTTGTGCGTATAGATACTACCGATTTTGCTTCCAAGCCGTTTCCATCGGCCGGAGATCGCGTTCATAAAATTGGTGATTCTGCCGCCACGTACACTCTCTGGCAAAGCAATTTCAGCTCCCCTCAGCCGGTCGGCCGGCAGGTTCGGTTGATATTTATTCAAAAAGGGGACACCCTTCAGACTGCGGCGCAGATGAGCCCCGTTCGGACCGGCAATCTGGCGGGTACATTAGCAATTGAGATTCTTCGTTTTTTGATTTCCCTTTCATATCTTGCTGTCGGATTCTGGGCATTTTATAGGCGTCCGGATTCCGGGGCAGTCCGGGCGCTGACTCTTTTTTGTTTTTCCATGTCAGGATTCTTATTTGCGGCTGTTCAGACTGGATTGAACAAATATGCTTCATTCTCGATACCATATTTTGAAGACGCATTGCAGGGATTGGGAATATTCTCAATATTTTTCGGAGCCTTCTGGCTTAATCTTCAACTGCTGTTCCCGTCCCCCAGGAAATTTGTTATAAGTCGTCCACTGCTTGTCCATGCAATATGCTATCTCCCCTTAATTATATTGTTGGTAGCGAGCGCTGTATTGAAAAGCGCGATTCTTGGGCGGAGTGTATTAGGACTGGTCTGCTTTCAAGTTGCACTGGGATTTTATTTTCTTGGGAAATTTCACTCAACTACCGTCGATTTGCTCGAAAGGCGGCAAACCCGGCTGGTCTTATGGGGTTCCGGCATTGGTCTGTCAGGGCTATTGATATTATTGCTTCTCGCTTTAGTTGCATCGGCGTGGTTTCCCGCTGTTGCGCAAAAATATGTCATTGGAGTATTGGTTGTCGTATTTCTCGCCCTTCTCTTGTCTCCTCTGTCTTTTGCATACTCCTTTGGCCGTTATCGATTACTCGAAATTGAAGGGAGAATTCGCAGGGGAACAAGATATCTTGCCATTACTGTGCTTCTCTTGATTGCCTTTTATAGTTTTATCTATTTTTTCAGTGGAATCGTGCTGGACATTTTCGGTATTGCCGGCCGCACTCCGACCCTGATCATAGCCTTGTTGTTGGCAATAGGATTCACCCCGACCCGGCGTAAACTCCAATCAATGCTCGAGAAAAAAATGTATCCGGAACGGTCTAAACTTCGCGAAATGTTGAGTGACTTTCTGGGGAATTCCTTGACCGTCACGGATAAGAAGGTTTTTTGGAGCGAACTTGAGAATAGACTTAAGCTTGTGCTAAGGGTCGATACGATTTATCCCGTTCTGCGCGCCGCCGGCAATGGACATTTTGTCGATTGGAACGGCGCCATGACTCCATTTGTCTCAGAGGGTGATTTTATCGGTAGAATCGCAAGACTGGGAAATCGTCCAATAATGAGAGACGAATTGGAGGCGAGCCAAAAAGCATCTCTTACAGACCTTGAAAGAGGATGGCTGAATAGCAATAGAGTTGCGCTTATTTTGCCTATGGTAGCGCGATTAAAATTAATAGGGTTTCTGGGTATTGGTTTTAAGACGGAGCAGAGGGATTTTGAAGTCGCTGATTTTGAAATTCTTCAATCTCTGGCCTCGCAGGTTGCAGTAGCCGGCGAGAATATTATGCTCCTTGAAGAGAGCGCTGAAAAGCGTCGTCTTGAGACCGAACTCTCCATTGCGCGGAAGGTGCAGGAAGGAATGCTCCCCCATGATATGCCGAATACTCCGGGTCTTATCATCGCCGCCAAGAGCCGGTTCTGCACTGAAGTAGCCGGCGATTACTATGACATAATCGAATTGGGTGACAATCGTACGGTATTGGCTATTGGCGATGTTTCCGGCAAGGGGGCCGGGGCGGCGCTCTTGATGTCCAATGTGCAGGCGTCCTTTCGGACAGCTATCAGTATGGAAAGCAGAATGATTGATATATCATTACAGAATCATGGCATAGCAGGAGGTAGTTCGGGCTCTGGTGAGCTGAGACTTGCAGATATAATAGAAAATATCAACGAATTGATCTGCCGAAATTCTCAGCCCGAGCAGTTTATTACATTCTTTGTCTGCATCTATAATAGAAATAGTAAATCGCTCATTTATGTAAATGCCGGGCATAATCCGCCTCTTCTGGTCAGAAAGGAAGGGATTATTGAGGAACTCAAAGAGGGTGGCATAATACTGGGGGCGATGCCAGGGATGAAATATGAGCGAGGGGAAGTCAGATTAAATAGGAGCGATTTGCTATTCTTATATACAGATGGCGCCAGCGAGGCGGAAAATACTGACGGCGAGATGTATGGAGAAGCGAGACTGAAAGATTACTTGCTGGAAAACATTGAAACAGATCCGCAGGGACTGCTTCAGAATCTTGAAGATAAAGTTGTGCGATTTGTCGGGGATCCGAAACTCGCCGATGATTTTACTCTGCTGGCGGCGAGAGTCATCGAATGAAGGATTGTTTATATTTGCCAAATTGCTTAAATTGAAATCAGTTTTTTGAATTCATTATGACTGATACAAATGCGGAAAGAGCCGATTTATCGGCGTTAAAAATAGACAGGAGCCACAAAGCCGGCCCACCCGGGCGATGGAAACGGTGGCTCTATCTTCTTTGGCTATTGGCGCCGATAGTTCTTTATGTTGTTTATCATTATGCGGTAGGCGAAGTGAAGCCGGCGGTCAAGGTCAAGATCGCTCGAGTACAAATGGCGGTGGGAAGTAAGGCTTCCGCAGAGTTGGTGGCCACCGGCTATGTGGTGGCACAGATAAATGCCGATGTTTCCTCCAAGGCGACCGGTCGGCTTCGGAGGCTCAAGGTCGAAGAAGGCGATAAGATTTTGGCTGGGGGTATTATTGCCGAGCTTGAAGATGAGGATATTCGCGCCGCGCTTGATTTGGCTATCGCCAATCTGAAGGGTTCACAAGCTGATTCAGTGGAAGCGGCGCTGAATTTTGCACGGCAGGAAAAACTGATAAGAGAGGGGCATATTTCCAGCGAACAATATGACGCCGCACTGGCGGCTAATCAAAAAGCAATTGCGAATGTTGAGGCAATGAAGGCTAATGTCAAAGCGGCGGAGGTTGCCCTCGAGAATACTATAATACGGGCCCCTTTTGACGGTACGGTTTTATCCAAGCATGCGGATTTAGGCGAAATGGTAGCGCCGTTTGCCGGGGCCACTTCTTCCAAGGGCGCTGTGGTCACTCTGGCTGATATGCAGTCGCTTGAGGTCGAGGCTGATGTTTCCGAATCTAATATTAACAAAGTTGCAATCGGCCAACCGTGCGAAATAGTTCTGGATGCATATCCTGATGCCAGATTTGCCGGCCATGTCAAAAAGATTGTCCCGACAGCCGATAGGACTCGCGCTACGGTGATGACCAAGGTTACTTTCGACACGCTCGATAGCCGTGTTCTTCCCGAAATGTCGGCCCGGATCAGTTTTCTGCCAAGCGGGTACGACAGTACAGTCGCAAATCAGCAGGTTAAAGTCATTCCGCATTCTGCGTTGACCTCGCGCAACGATAGGAGGATTGTTTTTAGGGTCATCAACGGATCGGCTCAGGAAACGCCTATTCAAACCGGTCGGCAATTAGGCGGTGAAGTGGAGATACTCTTCGGGCTTGAAATAGGCGAGGAAGTAATATTATCGCCTGCCGGTGGGTTGAAAACCGGCGACAAGGTTGAAATCAGTCAATAAAAATGGAAGGTATTCATGCCAGAACAGATAGTAAGAATTGCCGACCTTTATAAATCGTACTATAGAGATTCAATCGAAATCCCCGTGCTGAGGAATATTAATTTTGAGATACAGGAGGGAGAATTCCTTGCCCTGATGGGACCCTCCGGTTCCGGTAAGACGACACTTCTCAATATGATCGCCGGTATCGATCAGCCGACTTCAGGGACGATGTCGGTCGCCGGAGAAGACATCAGTCGTTTAAGCGATAGTGAGCTGGCCCGCTGGCGCTCGAGGCATATAGGTTTTATTTTTCAGTTCTATAACCTATTGCCGGTTCTCATGGCATACGAAAATGTGGAACTTCCTTTATTGCTGACCAAGTTGTCGAAAGGGGAACGTCGGGAACATGTCGAGACGGCGCTGAATATAGTCGGATTAGGAGACCGCATGAAGCACTATCCTCGTCAGCTTTCCGGAGGGCAAGAACAGCGGGTTGCGATTGCCCGCGCCATTGTCACCGACCCGACGCTTATACTTGCCGATGAGCCGACCGGCGACCTTGATAAGCAGTCAGCGGAAGAAATAATGACTCTAATGACAAGGCTGAATACAGAATTTAAAAAAACTATCATCATGGTAACGCATGACCCGCGGGCGGCTGAGAAAGCCAGAATTGTCCGACATCTTGATAAGGGAGAGCTCAATTGATGAAAGTTCTGAAGCTTATAAGCAGAAATTCACTGCGTCATAAGCTGAGGACCTTTCTGACCATTCTTGGCCTGGCGCTGGCGGTCATGGCTTTCGGGCTGATCAGGACTTTCATAAAGACGTGGTATGCGGGGGCCGAGGCAACCGCGCCGGATCGACTTATCACACGAAATGCGGTTTCCATTGTCTCTACTCTGCCTCTGGCATACAAAGAACAAATACTAAAAGTTGATGGCGTCAAAAATATCACCTATGCTTCATGGTTCGGCGCCATCTATGTCGATCCCAAAAATTTCTTCGTGCAATTTGCGGTTGACCCTTCCACTTTTTTTGAACTCTATCCCGAGTACATTGTGCCTCCTGCTCAATTCGAAGCATTTTCAGGCGACCGCCGCGGTGTCATTGTCGGGCGCCGTCTTGCCGACCGATTCGGATGGAAGGTTAATGATCCAGTTACTTTGACTGGGACAATTTATCCGGGGAATTGGGATTGTGTAATCAGGGGAATTTATGCCGG
>CAZCFT010000073.1:0-12881 GCA_964498015.1 uncultured Ignavibacteriaceae bacterium | reverse complement strand
AAAATTTGTATTTTTACATTATTTCGCCTTCTGATTATTACAAGTTTTTTATCGCTCTAAAAAATCAAAATCTTGATAGCTTCAAATCCCAATTTGAAGAAAATTTAGTCAGATATACACAAAGTCGCAAAGTTGTTTCTGAAAAGCAAACGGAAAAATCAAAAGAAGATCAGGAATTACTTGATCTGTATCAGGGTGAATTGTCAAAAGCAATTAAAAATTTTGACGATGAAAAACTTGAAATCGAAATATTGAAAATTGATTTACAAAATGCGGAAACTATAATCGGTGGTCTGAAAGAAGCCTTGGCATATCAGCCAAAGGTTAAACCAAAGGAAGAAAGAAAAAATGTAAAAATTCCCACTCCTTTCAATATTTGCGTTTTGGGCGAAGTAGTTGATGAAGATTTAATCCGAGAAAAATTGAGAGATTTTTTCGCAAAATATGGATTGAAAGCGACAGATTGGGATATCGCATTTTACGGCAATTCTAAAATTAGAAACAGCGATGTATTGAGCGGATTAAAAAAAGGACAAACGAAATTCAATGTGATTATCACCGGACAAATTTATCATCATTCTGGACGGGGTAATCAAAGTGCAAATATTTTGGGGGAACTAAGAAAAGACAAATACATTCATCATGTTGTTGGTTGCGCACCAAGAGAATTATTGACGACTGCAGACATTCTTGAGAAGCTTGAAGACTACTTGGCACATTAGGGTTTTGTGAGTCGCGAACCCGCCAAAGCAAGGCAGGCGCAAGGGGCTTGACCTGCAATACTAAAATCCGTTAAATTTGTTCGATGTTGGATTCTGAGAAACTGTCAGTTCTTATCACCGGCGCGAATGGGTTTGTCGGAAGCAGGCTCTGTCGGCGGCTTATCGATGACGGGTATCATGTTATCGCAGGAATTCGGAAGGGGTGCGACGATAGCCTGATTAGCGATCTGCAGATCGAACGGCGGTATGGCGATATAACTCAGCCGGAAACCCTGCCGGGCATGGTCAAGGATATTGACTATATAGTGCATAATGCCGGGCTGGTGAAGGCGAAATCTGTCGAGCAGTTTGCAAAGGTTAATCAGGAAGGCACCAAGAATATTCTTCATGCGGTCGAGCAGAATAAGAAACTCAAGAAGTTCATCTATATTTCTTCTCTGGCGGCGGCGGGACCGTCAGTAAAGGGCGCTCCTCTGACTGAAGATATTCCGACCCACCCAATAACGGCCTATGGTCGTTCTAAAGTTGCTGGGGAAGCCGAAGCGCTGTTATTCAAAGACAGGATGAATGTCGCCATTATCCGTCCGCCGGCAATTTACGGGCCGGGCGATATCGAGATGTTTTCGTTCTTTCAGATTCTTGATAATAGGATAAGACCGTATCTAGGAAATTGGAATCGCAGGATACAACTGGTGCATGTTGATGATTTGTGCTATGGAGTCCGTCTGGCGTTGAAGGCGAAGACAAATTCAGGGGCCATCTATTTTATTGCCGAATCGCAAAGCTATAAGTACTGTGAGATAGTGGATCATCTTCGGAAAGCTGTCGGGCGGGCGGCGCTGCCGCTATATATCCCCGGATTGACCCTCAAAATATTGGCATTTTTTTCTGAGAATATCATGAAGGCGCTTGGCAGGTCACCGATGTTTACAATTGAGAAAGCGTGCGAGATACTGGAAAATTGGGAGGTTTCAGTCGAAAAGGCCGAAAGGGAACTGGGGTACAAATCGCAGATTCCATTTTCGGAAGGGGCTCGGCAGACATTTTATTGGTATCGCGATCAGGGGTGGTTATGATTATCAGTTTCAAATTGCTCGGCTATTGTCTCTTGATTGGCGGAGCCTATTTGCTTTTAATAGAGTTCCTATGGTATAGACTTGAAAAATTTGTTCCCACTCTCCCGAATTTTCCGAAGGAGCTTCTCGAACCAAAGGATGTGGGCGGTTTTGTCTCGGTCTTTATTATCGAATTCGCTTTTTTTGTTCTTATGCCGTCGATAGCGTACGGGTGGTTTTATGCGGTCATCCCATTTTCAGGAGTGCGAGGCGGTCTTGCCACCGGCTTGTATCTTGTGCTCTTCGGAATGATACCTCTGGCGTTGCTTATTATGTTCAGGATTAAGATTCCTATCGTATTTATGCTATATCAATTGCTTGGTTTGGCGCTTAAAGTACTTGGGGCAATGGCCATAATAGGGTATTTATACTCGCTGTAAACTTTCAGTCTGGAGCTTTTAATGACAAACAATATAGTTGCCAAATTTAGGAAGACGCGTCAGTTATTTCCTGTCGCCAACAAAGCAAAGGGGATTGTATATCTTAATTCGGCCTCCACCGGGCCATTAAGCCGCCCGGTAAAACAGGCCTTGTATGATTACTACGAAATGACGCAGTATCTGGAAAAAAGCGCCATTGATCATGATGCCTTTGCCGCCCTCGATAAGATCCGCAAGCTTAGCGCCGGCCTGATTGGGGCAAGACCGAATGAAATTGGGTTTGGTTTCAGCACGACTTTCGGATTAAATGTCGCGGCCTTCGGATTGCCGTTAAAAAGCGGCGATGAAATTCTTCTTTCCGATATTGAGTTTCCGGCCAATGTTTACCCGTGGCTGGCGCTTAAAGAGAGAGGGATAAAGGTACGATTCTTAAAGTCATCGAATCGATGCTTTGATATTGATAATTTCAGACGGTCAATCGGCAAGAAGTCGCGCGTACTTTCTCTTTCTTTTGTGCAGTTTTTTAATGGATACAAGAATGATATGCAGGAAATCGGGAAAATCTGCAAAGAGAAGGGATTATATTTCGTGGTGGATGGTATTCAGGGGTGCGGGGCAGAATCAATCGATGTTCATAAATGCCAGATTGACATTTTTTCTTCCGGCGCTCAAAAATGGCTTCTTTCACCGCTGGGAACGGGCATCTTCTCCGTAAAAGCAGAGCTTCAGAAAAAGATCAAATTTCCCTTCGCCAGTTGGCTTTCGATTGATTGGAAGCTCAAATTTACTGATCTGTTTCACTATGATTTGCCATTTTTCGATTCGGCGCGCCGTTTCGAGATGGGGACATATCCGTATGCCCATGTCTTTGCCCTTGAAGCGGCCTTAGGTTTAATCTCATCTCTTGGCGTGCGGAACGTTCAGAAACATAATCATGAGCTATTGGACAGATTGATTTCATATCTCCAAGCCCATGATAAATTTCGGATCGTATCTTCTCTGGACCCCAATTGTCGCTCGTCGATTTTAGCTTTCACCTGCGCCAACGCCGCAAAACTGCAAAAGAAATTATCTGCGGAGAAGATTATCTCATCCTATCGAGAGGGAGCAATCAGAGTTTCGGTACACTTATTCAATGATAGATCGGATATCGATCGGCTGATAGGGGCGCTGGAAAGGCATGCGGGAAAAGTTAAAAATTAGATTGCATGAGTATTTGAATTTTGCTATAATGCATCGGCCATAGAACTTTATAAATCTTGAAAAGGAGAATTGTATGAAAACGCGGCTGGGTTGGGTCATCGCCCTTGCGGCTTTATTGATCCCCGTTGGCGCTTTTTCCCAGACGGAATCGAAGGCGGCTCCTTCACTTACCGCCGAGGCTCAAGTCTGCACTGGTATTCAGGAGAGAATGCCGACCGGTATGGCGGAAACTTTCGCGCCGGAGGTCGGCCAGGTTTATCTTTGGTGCAAGATAATCGGGTGTAGCGGAGAAGAGACTATCAAACATGTATGGTACCATAATGGGAATGAAGCGGCGACTGTAGATTTGGTCGTGAAAAGCTCCGGCTGGCGTACCTGGAGCGCCAAAAAAATTCTGCCGGAAATGACCGGCGACTGGTCGGTGAAAATTGTCGATGCGCAGGGGAATACTGTAAAGGAAATAGCATTCAAAGTAGCGCCGAAATAAATAAAATTGCATGTAATGGCAGAACAATGTTCTGCCATTACCAAAAGAGATGCACGGCAATGCCGTGCGATAATAATTCAGAGATTGTCATTCAGATTTTTATGGGGTTGCCGTATAAGATGTCAGGATGGGATTCCTGACATCGCGAGAAACCCTCAAATATTCCATCAGTACAATTTGACGAGCCGGGTATCTTTGTAGTAGCGAGCCAGAATCTGGTCGAACTTTTTGCCATTGCGCGCCATACCGATGGCGCCGCACTGGCACATACCAACGCCATGCCCATACCCGCCTCCGGAAAAATCAATCTGTATTATTCTGCCTGATTGGTTCCGTGCGATATTAAGATCAAAGCGGGCCGAGGGTAATATTAAATCTGCATTTGATGATCGTTTGAAAACCCAGCGGATTTTGTCTTTGCCGAAAGAATATTCTTGATTCCCTGTTTTAATTATCAATTCCGCTACCCGGCCACCGGCAGTACGGCGAAGAATAGAAATATCTGTAATGTCGTTTATGGATATTTCGCGACCCCGTTCGGACGAAAGGAATTGCTCTATCCTCATTTTCAGCTGTTCTGGAGTATATGATTCTGTCCAATGATAATATTTGGACCAACTGCAGGCGGCGCTGTCATCGACCGTCTTAAGATATGGAGCCGAAGGTTTATCCCAGACCTCTTCGATGTCGTCGGTATGGCCTCCGCAAGTCGAATGATAATAGGCAGTGATAAGGCTATCTTCATATTTAATTACCAGTCCTCTTGTTTTGTCGATAGCATCTGAAATCAGAGGATTTTCCACTTCGGCGCCATTATAGAGCTGATCGGTCACGTCCGACTTTAAATCATAAGGCTCACCGGGATATTGGGATAATCTTTTGAGCGAATAAGTCCGTGCGGCAACGGCCTGGGCTTTGATAGATTCAAATTCAGGCTCACCCACTTTGCCCATCTCTGGAGGCACAACCCCCTTAAGATAATCATCAATATGAACAACATTTATCAGCCTGAGATTGACGCCGTGAGGAACGATTCGGAACATCCCGCGGTACCGTTGTTCATGATATTTCAGAAAACCTTTTTTCCCCCTCGGAGAAATGAGAACTTGCTCAAATTCCCCATCAATCCGCGTCTTCTTTGAATAGACAGCCAGGATTCCGTTCTCCCGATGGACTGTAATTGGCTGGGTTGAATGATAGACGTAACTTTTCTCCCCGCGAAGACATTCTACCGCAAAAGGTCCGATGCCTGTGATTGTGATTTCCGGACTGTCGTTTTCAATAAGTACTCTTACAAAAGGGAGTCTGACGATGGCCGCTTCGGAACCTTCCTTCAAGCGCGGCACGGCGGCGCATCCCCAGACCAGAAGAATGACAAAAGCGCCTATGATAAGGCGCAGAAGTTGCCGAATAATGTTTCTGGAATTTAAGGCCGGCATGGTGTCTATTCGTTTCTCGACGGCGGCAAAATAATTCTTCCGGCAATGGCCTTATGTTTAGCTCCCGTTATATGAGGCAGTCCCGTTGGAATAGCACAGATAGTCAGGCCGCCCATGACCGCATAACAGATCGCTTCCAGATAATCCGGATCATATCCTAACTGCTTGACTGAGACAAAAGTTGTATCAGGCAGATTGGCCTCAAGGCGACTGATAAGAAAACTATTTTTCAATCCGCCTCCCAAAAGGTATGCCTTCTTAATCTTGTATTTTACAATCTGATTTTTTATCGAATTTGCGATGGCGATGGCAGTTAATTCGGTGGCGGTAGCCAGAATATCGGTTTTATTCAGCCTTAATTTCGATGACAGGTCAACAATCTTTTCGACGAAACTATAACCGAATCTTTCACGGCCGGTCGAATGTCCTTGCTTTCCCATCAGGAAGCTGTCGCCCAGAAGAAGCAGAACGAGACGCATGGAGATATTCCCTCGGGATGCGATTTTGCCTTCATGGTCGAAATTTTTGGCGAAATATTTTTTGGTGATAATATCAAGCAGAGAATTTCCCGGCCCACAGTCCCGCGCTTGAATACGGTCGGGGGTTCCCCCGGCGGGGAAAAAGAAATAATTAGCAATACCGCCAATATTTATGAGAAGTCGGTTTTCTCTGTTATGCGAGAATATCTGCCACATTGCATGGGTCGTTATCGGAGCTCCCTCTCCGCCTGAGGCAATATCGCCCTGCCGAAAATCGGCGACAGTAATCAGGCCCGTTTTCGCCGCGATCGATTCAGGATGTCCCAGCTGAAGGGTGCCGCTCAATTTCCTGCCGTCGATGATAACGCCATGGGGAAGATGGCGAATTGTCTGGCCATGTGAGGCAATTAAATCAAGAACAATTCCTTTTCGCTTTAAAGAATTGCAAAATCTGTTGGCTTCCTCTCCGAAAAAAATACCGAGTCTTCTATCCAGACGGATAAGGGCATCAATGGAGTTTAGTTTGTCATTAATAGCCTTATGTATGTCACGTTTAAGGGATGAAGCAAACGGTACAGTTTTTCCGCATAGAAAATTGACTTGAGGCAGTCGCGGGACAAAATTGAAATCAATTGCCGCAAGGTCGAGTCCATCGGCGGAAGTACCTGAATTAAGACCTATGATAATCAGTCTTTTTTTCTTCAGAAGATTTTGTAACCGCATGATGTTATATAGCTGGTACAGTCAATTTGGATTTTATGCCGGATATTCTATCAATTGAGGTTTCCAAGCGATCGTCCCGGATGATGCCGTCTGAGTAAGCCTTTTTGAAATGCTCCAGGGCCGATTTTGTCGCCCGATAATCGCGCCCGAATAAGAGAATATCATGGCCGGCCAAAAATGCTTTCAGTGCCCTTTCACCATGATTACCAAATTGTGCGGCTCCGGCCATCAAGAGGTCATCGGTGATGGCAATGCCATCAAAGTTGAGGGTATCTCTTAATAGATTCTGCAATATTGTGTAAGAGATTGTTGCAGGCAGATCATCAATTGGCGGCACGGTTAGATGCGTGGTCATTATCATATCTGCTCCGGCGCCAATTCCGGCCTTGAAAGTAATAGCCTCGCGATTGACAAAAGTTTCGAATGAGTAATCGGCGATCGCCAGCATCTTATGCGGGTCGTTTTGTGCCGCTCCAAAGCCGGGGAAATGTTTCAGGCACGATATAAGACCGGCTTTGCCGGAGATTTTGACGGCTCTTTCGATAAAGGGAATAACCCGCGCCGGACTGCTTCCGAATGTCCGTCCCTCGAGACAAGCGTTGTTTGGATTAATCCAGAGGTCAGCCACCGGACCGAAGGTCAGATTGACTCCCATCGAAACCAAATAGTGAGCCGCCCTTGAATACTGTTCGACAAACAGTTCAATGTCATTATTGGAGCCGTAATCGGCAGGAGAGCCAAATTCCGCCGGAGCTCCTCGAAATCGGCAGACCCTTCCCCCCTCTTGATCGACCCCGATGAATAGGGGAGTTTTTTCAGTCAAAAGGCCTGATCCGGCTTTTGCCGGAGCGGCGGAGAATATCTTTCTAATATTGTCCTCGGCAAGAGAATGTGGATTGCAGTTTTCTTCAAAAAGAATCACGCCGCCGATATTTTCCGTAGTAATGAATTCCAGGAATTCATCTGAGGGCTCGGCGCCATCAAAACCGGTAATGAATAATTGTCCCAATTTCTCTATCATATCAAATCACACAAACCAGATTTTTTCCGGCCCCTTTGGCTCGATAAAGCGCCTGATCGGCCACCGAAAGGATTTCGTCCTGAGGCTTGCCATTTTCCGGGAAGGAAGTGACCCCGACCGAAACAGTGACCTTCAAATCAGGGATACTTCCACCACCGCCAAAAGCAGAAGCTTCTATCTGCTGACGGATTCTTTCCCCGATACGAGCCACTTCAACGCGAGGAGTCTGAGGCAGAATAATCACAAATTCCTCGCCGCCATATCGGCAGAATATATCCACATCTCTAATACATTTCTTGATCACTGCCGTGATACCCTTTAAGACGATATTTCCTACCTCATGTCCATAAGTATCATTAAAATTCTTAAACCAATCAATATCAAGCATAATTAAAGAAAAGGGCAGGCTATATCGAGAGGCGCGTCTTTGTTCTTCTCTTAATTTTTCCGCAAAATATCGATAATTATTTATTCCTGTCAATTCATCGGTGATAGTCATCTCTTCCATTTTGCGATGAAGTAAGGCATTGTCGAGAGCCATAGCCGCGGATCGGGCCACGATGGACAGCATTTTCTCATCCTTTTCATTGAATGCCCCCTCTTGCGGCGATTCTGCCGCAAGAAGCCCTATCGTTTTGCCCTGCGCAATCATCGGCACCAGCATAATGGCACGAGTATTTGTCCGCAACGGCTGATAATCATTCCGCCCCGCAATATTGACTACTGTAACCGTTTCCGACTGACGGATAACACGGAGGATCAGTTCCTGTCGAGCGGCATCAACGGCTTTGAGATGAAAATTGGTCTGCCCTCCGGTATTTCGGCCTCTATAGATAAGATTTCCTCCCGGCCCGACAAGAATCAACCCGCTGGCAGGGTAAGTCAGGAGATCGCCCATAATCCTCATCACCTGCTCAATAGCTCCATCCACATCAAGAATACCTGCCAGCGCTCGGGAATTTTCATAAATCATTTCCAGATGCGCTTGTGATCTTTCCAATTCTGAGGTTCTCAAATTGAGGGTATCAAAAAGGTTGAGCAGTCGCCTCTCAGAGCGCCGGATGAAATCGGAAATATAGGCGATAGTAAATAGCAGAAACCACATAAACCCCAGTCTTATAAGGACCGGGATGATTTGATGAGCCTCCTGCAGACCTCCCATGGCAAGCAGAATATATGCGACCGATATTGTCGCCGTAATGATCAGAGCGGGCGGAAAAGTCAGGATATAAGCGGAAAAGGCAACGGTCAAATAATATAAGAGGTAAAAATCAGAGCTGTACCCGCCATCAAATTTAATCAACGCCGACAACAGTACCAAATCGAAAATAATTATCGATAAATATGCCTTCTTAAGATCATATTTTCCCCGGGAGACCATAAGCCAGAAAATTGTCATCTGAAAGACGAAAGCCCCGGCAAGTATAATCAGGATAAGAAAATCCGGTCTTGAGAGTTTGTGAAAAATCAGGAACCAGATGGTCACGATGAGAGTTAATATCCGGGAAAGAAGGAAGATAGCATCCTCGCGGGGCAATAGGGTTCTTCCTTTGTCTCGAATTATCTTCATTACATACCTACTTTTGCGGACGGGGGCTGTTTATTCCGCAAAATTCAAATCGTTCAGTAAGTTATCGGCAGAAAGAATTCATAATTTATGGATTGTAGAAGAAGCCGAATCGTATCTTTGCGTAGGGTGAGGTGTTGAAAAACTCTCATGTCGTTGGAAGAGGTGTCGAAACCACAAGGGGTTTCGACCTTGTATCTACAAAGCTGTTGGATTATCCCCAAGTCAATCCCCTGTCGTGAATTGACTTGGGAATGCCACGTGGCATGTTGAATAGCACGAGCCCTCCGATGGCGGGCAAGCCGCAGGGCTCGTGCCCATTTGCGAGGCGGCAGGTCACACCTCGGCTGAAGCCTCGGGCCGTCAGGGTCCGGCTCTTGACGGACAGACCCGCCGAAATGCCGGATTTACCAATTATGGGACTTTTTCGACAAGCCCCTTAGAAGTGTTTTTGCAGAGAGGTCTTTGCTATAAGCAAATCGATTAGGACGAAATCGAAGGCCTTTGCCGTACTGCTGTCGTCAGACTGAATTTCCTTATTGATTGAATGACTACTCCAATTGAGAGAGCCAGAAGCGTCAAATCGGTGATTGATAAGATAACATTTCCTTTCGGCAGGAATTCTACCACCAGAGAGTAGATCAGCGAAGTTATTGTCGTGACAACCATGATTACGGCAGGAATCAGCGTGAACCAACTCTTTTTTCCGGCCAGATTAAGCCAGGCGGTTACAGCAATAAGAGTGAGGGCGGCCAGCAGTTGATTGCTGGCGCCAAATACCGGCCATATCAGACGATAGCCATTGGTCACGGCCAGGAGAAACATTACGATCACGGCCAGCCCGGAATTAAACCAGAAATTTTTTATCAGCGCCGGCGGGGTTGAGAATATCTTTCTCCATAATTCCTCAAAGATGTAACGGTTCAACCTTACGGCGGCGTCCAACGTAGTAACGACGAACCCCTCTACCATTAGAATACCGATAATCGAGCCGAAAGCGACAGAGATTCCAAAGGCGTTATGAACCAAATGTCCAACAGACAATGCAAAAGCCAAAATCGGATTACCCTGTCCTTGCACAGGCCAGGTAATCCGCATATAGTCATCCCCTGAAAGCGAAGAGCTAATAGTCAAGATCACCAGGATGGCGAGAAGCGATTCCAGAAGCATCCCGCCATAACTGATCGCTTTCGCTTGTTTCTCAGTAGAGATCTGTTTGGAGGTTGTTCCACCCGCCACCAGAGCGTGGAAACCGGAAATGGCGCCGCAGGCAATGATTATGAAGAGCATCGGCCAGACCGGCCCCAAGTGATTATTGCCCTCGGCAAGATTCAGCGCCGGCATGGTTGAAGAAACGCCGTTCAATCCGGCGACAACGACTCCGACCAACATAAATACCAGACCGGCATAGAGTATCTGCACATTGATAAAATCGCGAGGCTGAAGAATTAGCCAGACCGGCAATCCTGAAGCAAAAAGGACATAAATTGACAAGATTATCATCCAAGCCAGACCGGGCATATTTACGGGGAATTTAAATCCGATATAAACCGATACAAAACATACTAAAGCGGCAAGAAGAAAAGAGAGACTGGTTTTCAAGCCCCTTTTAAAAATTAAATACCCCAGCAAAGGAGCGGCAAGGGTTATAATGACCACAGAGGTTGATGCTATCCCGCCGATTACTCCCATCTCTTGTCCATTGATTATTCTGGTTTTCAGAAGAGTCTGTCCTGGCGCCAAACCAAGTTTTTCAATGGGCCAAGATGATGTTAAGGAAATCGCTGTCAGGGACAAAAAAGCGGAAGTGACCAGCATCAGCATGATACCGGTGAAAGCGATAAACAATAGAAATCCCGTATCTCCCAACGCCTTCCGGGCAATCTCGGCCATTGAGCTTCCTTTTTCTCTGAGTGAGGCAAATAGGGCTGAGAAATCATGGACGGCTCCAAAAAATATCCCGCCGATAACAATCCAGAGCCAGGCGGGCCCCACTCCATAAAGAATCCCCAAAGTAGGTCCAATGATCGGCCCGGCGCCGGCGATTGCCGAATAGTGGTGAGCGAATAGAACCGGAAGACGGGTAGGAACATAATCTACTCCGTCATTATATTCGACCGCGGGTGTCTTTCGCTCCGGGTCAATTCCCAATCTCTTAGAAATATAATTTCCGTAGAACCTGTAGGCCAGGATGAAGGCGGCAATGGCTAAGAAGAGAAGTCCAAGTATATTCATATCAAATTTTTGTTGCAAACACTCTTTTGTTTCAACATTATACGGACAGCAAATCGGGCGTGCAACTGTTTTTTATTGCGCACGTAGATACTGTTGGTATGCAAAAGCTAAGTAGATTCACGGGATTGATGAAAAAGCCTTTATCGACATTGGCGAAATGCACCGGAGGAATTTTCTTACTGTCTTTGATCATAGTTTTCTATCCGGCCATCTCTCACGGGTCCCAATTCATTTCCAAGAAGACCGTGACCATTTCAAAAATGGATCAAATTGATGATGATGTTTATATCTTTGCCAATTATGGCAAAGTAAACGGAATGGTTAATGGTGATCTAACGGCTTTCTGCTATGATATAAATTCAGTCGGTGAAATTACCGGCAACGCTAATCTTTTTGGCTATCGGGTTGATCTGCACGGCCAAGTTGAACGGTCGGCTCGGCTATTTGGAAATATCATCAACTGTAGCGGCGACATCGCCGGCAATATGTTGGTTTGCGGAAACGAAATCAGCCTCGGGGAAAAGGGTATTATTGGAAGGGATATGAATTGTTATGGCGCCAAGATAACAATCGACGGGACTGTCAAAGGGAATCTTAAAGTTGCGGGCGATCGAATAGTCATCTCCGGTACGGTGGAAGGAGATGCTGATATCAAAGGGGAGAGCATTCTAATTGTGCCTCCGGCGAATATCAAAGGGACTCTCACCTATACCTCCAAGAAGGAAGCTGTTATTGAAGAAGGGGCGGTAATTCAAGGAGAGAAAACCTGGAAACGACCGATGGCTGAGAAAGACGGCGAAGAGGAAAAGGGGGGAATTTCGATATTCTCCATAATTGTAAGGATCATTCTATTCTTTATGGCTCTGGTTACAGGACTGGTGATTCTTTTTCTATTTAAGGAGCATACCAGAGAATCGGCAAGACAGATAATTGAGAATTTTTGGGTGACCCTGGCCAGAGGATGCCTCGCATTTATAATATTTACAGCCGGCGTAATGGTTTTATTTGTTCTAATTTTGGGCATTCCTCTCGGAATTTTGCTTATTAGCCTCGGAATGATTCTTTTCTATTTGGGGAAAATTTATGTTTCTATTTCTCTGGGAAGAATCATTTTCGGGATATTCGATCGTCAGCAGAGTTATTCCATTGGCTGGGAATTGCTTCTTGGCCTGATAATATTGACGATCTTCTTCCAGATTCCGTATTTGGGCTGGATAATATACATTGGGGCTTTTATTCTGGGAAGCGGCGCCGCGGTTAATGGATATATCGCTCTCTACCGGAGGCGCCAAACCGCAACAAGCGGCGCTCCCTAAAAACCAGCAAAGTAACAAAAATACAAACATACGCGAGCCTCCAAGCTTGACATTCGCCTGAGGCGAATGGGTCCTGGCATAGCATAATTTTCTCCCTTTTTTTGCCGATATTTCACTGATAGGATAAAATCCTTTTGCGAGATAGTCGGCATGTCAGTCCGGCGCCTGACGGAAAGGAAAAATTGCCCGATAAT
>CAZCFT010000072.1:0-12998 GCA_964498015.1 uncultured Ignavibacteriaceae bacterium | reverse complement strand
AATATTTCCACTTGGCGTGTCGGGGTCATTGCTGGCAAAAGAGATCGATCCGAGGTGGTCGCCCGACGTCAACCCGGCGGCGTTGATTGCCACTACAAACAGCAGAGAATCGCCTGCATAAATATTTTTCTGCGCTGTATCAAATACAAGCCAGCTGTCGGAAGAGCTGAAGCGTACTCTCAAGAGCGCCGAGCCGGTATTGTTCGCTATTATGGTGTCAAAGGCCAGACCATCCATCTGAAGCGAATCAACAAAATTGGCCGGAGAATACGCAATGGTGGGATCGCCTCCTGATGCTTTACCGTATCCTCTTAGCTCTATGTCATCGATATTCCATCCGCAATATTCGGCGGAACCATCGGTCGGCCCAATTCCGAACCTGAGTTGAAAATTAGGATTACTGTCTGCATAAGTGGAGACATCATAAAACAATTCATTCCATGATGATTCATTCAGAGATGATGAATTCTCAAAAATAGTAGTCCAAACAGCGCCATTGGAAACCTGAAGATAGGCATGATCATAGGCGCTGCTTTCTACTCCCAGCCATTTCCAGCATCTAAATTGGACTCCGCTGAAATTGGAACAATCAATTAAAGGCGATGTAATCCAGTAGGTCGAGCCGAGATTGGGACTATAATCGCCGCCGGCGCCTGAAGTAAGATCGTTGCCGAGGACATAATTGTCCGCGCCGGAGGAATGATCCAAACTGGGATCCGAACCGCCGTAGGTGTCCGAGCCGGCGCCGCCGACAGCGGGGCCGCGGGTCCATTCGCCTGCCCCTCCGTATCCTGTCCATCCCTGATCAAGGGAGAAATCATCGCTGAAGAATGCGACCCTATCTCCCACGAGGAATGTAAAATTCACGGTATCCTGAAGACCTCCGTTGAAAGTCAGATATAATCCGAAATCGATAACATGAAACGTCGTGCAAGCGGGAGAAATTATAAACTCATAATCGCTAAGTGATGTCCCTTTGCCTCCGAGAGCGGAAATCGTCGGATAACCGGATGATGACTGAGTAATCGCAGCATATGAATCGGCAGTCGACAAAACACCTGTAGTACTATAGGCATTTCCGCCGCCATTATTAGAGAGGGTTATTTTCATTTCTACAGTATCGCCCGGATTTACCGAGCCGGCCGTATGACTATCATACGCAAAAACTGGTTCATTCGGCACGGGTTGAAGGGCAATATCCACTCTTGTGACATTATTATTCGGCGCCGAGACTGAAGAAACAGTATCAGTGAAATATCCGCTGGCGCTTAATTCCAGATTATATGTTCCCGCTCGAATCATCCTATGATAATCGCCGACTTCAGGATCGGTATAGACTTCCGCATGGTCTATGTCATGACCGAGCGCTTTTATCTTGGCAAAAATTGGATTTCCATTAGAAGCATCAGTTACCACCCCTCTGATTCCATAAAGCGCATTCTCAAACCAATTCAGGAAAGAAACCCAGTTATAATTCCAATAAGCTGGGAGTTGATTGCCTGGCGGGAGCTTTGTGCCCGAAATCTCAATGGTTACTTCGCGACAGCCGTGCCACCAGTTCATGTAATCCTGTCGTCCGCCATTGACCTCGTACCAGACGAACCCATTCGTAATGCCATTGTTCAGGTCGGTCATGTAGCCGGGAACCGCATAAGCATGCACCGTATCGGCATAGGCTCTTGAAATATCGATGTACCATTGATTATCGGCATGCAATGTTGACCATGTGTCCCACGGATAATTGACAACTTCAGCTCCTCCGTGGAAATTGGCCGAAATGACAAAACTGTGAGCATCGGCAAAATTCATCATGGCGACTGTTTCCGCTTGCCAGCTATGCCCGTCAGGATGATCCCCGTCCTGAGGGTCGGGGTAATTTCTATTGAGGTCAACCGAGTTGGCGTTGTATCTCGTGGCGCCGCTGACACTGCTATTGCCGCCATGATATGTTCCGTCGGGATTGGCCAGCGGATTAATCCAGATTTCGCATTCATTGACAAGGCGGGTAGCCAATGTATCGGCGCCGTAATTATTGAGTAGATAATCAATCAGACGGAGCATCAGGATATATCCGGTGGTCTCGTCTCCATGCATGGAGCTGGTGAACATCACTTCCGGTTCGTCTTCTTCCGCAGTTACATTGTCAGAGATTTTGGCAAAGAGCAACTGTCTTCCTTGCACGGAACTGCCGATATTGACTATCGTGCAAAGATTAGGGAAATTAGCCGCGAATTGATTCATCATACTGATATAAGCGTCATAAGTAGGATAATAATCCCACGCCCTCATGGCTTCCCCAGTTGCCGCCATTTCGGGTATAATCAAAGTCCCCGGATGAGGCAGTACTGTATACTGATATCCCAGCGACTCGAAGGCTTTTAGTTCCGTCTCATTGGCATAAGCGTAAACAGCATTGCCCTTGACATTATCGATGGAGACAACCTTAGTCAATTTGCTCAGTTCGTCTCGCGACTTGATTTCAAATCGGAAATAAGTCTCGCCGGCCGTTGCCAACAATGGCGTGAGGGTGATAATAATCAATAGCGCCGCTAAAATTGAAAATGTCCTCATTATATAACCTTTATCTAAATCAAAAATATTTCAAATTGGAAATCCGGCCTTCTGACGGACGATGTTGTACCAAGACACATCAGCGGGACATAGCAGAAAATATTTTCTTGTGACTGCAACATATCTATTATGTCGTCGAACTGTGGGAACAGATTAATATTCTGTCCCCACGCAAAATATCAATTTATTCAAACTCCTATGGGCAAACTGGTAGCGGTCCTTCCTTATAAAGGAAATTAATCAAATAAGTTACATCCAAAGCATTAAGCGCCCCGTTGCCATTGGCATCACCGGCCTGCACCGGAATTGGAGCCGACCCTGATTTATAAAGGAAGTTAATCAGGTAAGTAACATCCAGCGCATTAACCACCCCATTACCGCCGGCATCGCCGCAAACATATGCAGGGCCAACCGTCATCGCCACCGGAACATCCCAAATCGGGGTATCCGGATCATTCGAGGCAACTATCAACTTGCCGCTATAAAGACCTTCCGGCAATTCGGTGGCGTCCAACCCAACTTGAACCGTCGCCGACGAAAACGCCTCCACGATCCCGATGGCAGGGACAACCGACAGCCAATCGGCCGCTGTAAATAATATTGCCATATTGTTATGGATATACGGTGCATTGTAAACAACCGCCAGGCCATCGCTACCGACGGAGTTCTCAATTCCGATAGTTGAACCCCTAAGACTGTCCACATCAACGCCCGGGTCCATTACCCCATACTGCAATAAAATCTTGCCATTGGAATAAAGTATCGCCTGGAATGTCAGCGACCCGGTACCCGTAGTCGAATAATAGTTCTTGATATCGACAAAGCTGACGATGAAACGATTATTGGGGACATCGGAATAATAATATATATTTCCTCCCTTGCGAGGATCGAGATCATCCCACCATAAAGCCAGAAGATTGTTAGGGAAACTAACATTGGGAAGGCTGGTGTTGGTTCTAACCGTAGAACCTTTTCCAAAGGTTATTATACCATTAGAGCCGATATTGAGAGCGCTGTAGGTATTTTCATAGAAGGGAAAACCGAATCCGATGGGTATGGCCGCCGTAGAGTCGTCATCGCCAAGTGTCACTGCGGTACCCACCCCGGAGATATCAACCCAATTAAGAGCAGGGCCGGCAGGATCATCAGAATCAACCCAGGAATACCCCCAGTTGTCAGGACCGCCGCTGTTACGGGCGACTTTTCCGTAGAACGGTTCGCTCTCGCCTCCACCTGATTTTTCGGCATCAGCCGGCCGATAACCAAGCGGCGATTCAGCCACTATCTTTGCCAAGCCTCTGCCGTTGAACATCAGACGCGAAATATTGTAATTTAACTGCCCTGGTCCATTATTGGATATCAGAAATGGCTTGGATTTTGTACTACCGGTCGGTACTGTTTCATCAATTGAGCCTTGTCCCAGATAAATATCCGGCGTCCAGATATGAAGATTCATCTGGATGGAACCGCTCGGATTTAAGGGATCATTGCTTGTGTATTGCAGTAAACCGGCATGGTCGCCGACCAAAAGACCCTCGGAATTGATTGTAACCGGGAGGATAAGGCTGTCGCCTGCCAGTACATTATGTTGATTGCCGTCGAAGACCAGCCAGCTGTCGGTCGAATTGTATCTTATCCGCAGAAGACCGTCACCCTGATTGAAAATCCTCACTGTATCAATTGTCGTCTGGCCGGCATTTAAGCTATCGGCAAAATCGTTAGGCATATAGGCTAATTTCGGCGTACCCGATTGCGATACCCCATATCCCTTCAATTCCACATCATCAATATTCCAGCCGCAATAATTTCCTGAAGCATCAGTCGTCCCTATTCCAAATCGGATCTGGAAATCGATATTCCCATCGGCGTAGGGAGACAAATCATAAAATTGTTCGCTCCATGCATTGTCGTCTATAGTGGCGCTGTTCTGGAACACTGTAATCCAGCTGGATCCGTTATAAGCCTGCAGATAGACATGATCATAAGTCGAGCTTTCGACTCCCAGCCAACGCCAAAAACGAAGTTGGACGCCGGTAATCCCGCTACAATCAAAAAATGGCGAGGTTATCCAGTAGGTTGTGCTTAAAGAGCCGCCATAATCTCCGCCGGCGCCTGAAGTCAAGTCATTACCGAGAACACGGTTGTCGCCGTCGGGGGAATGATCCATGCTGGGATCGGCCCCGCCATAAGTGTCCGAGCCGGCTCCGCCGACTGCCGGGCCAATTGTCCACTCGCCGGAACCTCCCATTCCTGTCCATCCTTGGTCAAACGAAAAATCGTCAAAGAAAAATGCGACTCTATCGCCGACAACCATATCGAAATTAACCGTCCCGATATATCCTCCACTGCCGGCAAGGGCTATCTGGAAATTGGTGACGTGTCCCACCGGGCACGAGGGGTCCGCCGAAACAGTGAATTTGTCGCCGGCGTTGTTCCCGGCGCCACCGTTGGCGGTTATGGTACCAAAGATCCCATCGGGATCGCTAATCGAAACATAGGGATCACTTTCCGACAGTGTTCCGACCAGAGAGACGCCATCAGCTGAGCCAGCATTGTTCAACATCACCGTCAATTCCCCTGTCTCGCCCGGGTCAAGAGCGCCGTTATTATTGCCCGCGATCTCGGTAATCATCAAAGAAACGAAACCGACTGTGGGCGAATGTACTGTCAGCGAAATACTACTTGTCCAGGTTGTATCCCTCGCCGAGCCGGTCACCGCCAGATCAAAATTGACTATATGATTGTCCGGCGTATTACCTGAGGCTGTGAAAGCAAAAGCAGCGGAAATTGACGATGTCCCGGAATTACCGGGAATGTCGCCATAGGTCTCATTTCCATCCGCAATTGTTACATATGTATCTGTCGTTGTCAAGGCCGCTGTGACACCGAAAGCGGTATCCGGGCCGACATTGATCAGCTGAACTCCCATGGAAATCGGCTCGCCACAGTTGATCAAGCCGTCGTTATTGCCGCCCACATCGTCAATTGTATGGCTATCATACAGCACAAACGGTCCGGAAGGCGAGATAATCTGAATTGACCCAAAGTAAGGCGCCTTATTATATGCGGTCACAGTAACCATGACAGAAACACCTATCGGAAGCTGTGGACTGATTGGAATTGTCGCCGTACCATTAGCCGCAGTATAAGCGGCGCCGTACAATGTTCCGCCGTAATATATGGCACAGAGAGCTCCCTCGACACCCGCCGCGGTGACATTGATATTTGTAGTCGTGAAAACCACCGCGTTGTCATGCGTGATCGTCATAGCCGCCGGGTCATCGGTGCGAATCGTGATAGAAGGATCGCCGAAAATGTGCCATGTATTATACATATCGACCCCGCCACTGCCATTCAAATCGATCATCTTGCATGAGGCATTATAACAGATACCGCCGACCGTCAGTTTGCTTTCCGTTACCAACAGGTCGGTAGCCTCATCCTGCGCATCCATCGGAGGATTCCATGATTGATTTATGGACGACATATAGGCGGCAATTGCGCCGGTCGGATTACCGGCATGGCTGGCGCGCAACCAGGCTTCGGCAAAGCAAGTGGGACCGTCAAAATCTCCATTAACGCACGCCACACTGAATAACAGCGGCAACAGATTATCGTTAGTAAGCGCATTCACATTGCTATTGGAAAAACCGGTGGTCGTCCAAGCGTTAGTACTCCCATGACCGCAATAGTTGACAAAACTTCGCCCATTGTTAAGAGCGGTCGTGACCATCGCGGCTGTAGCCCCCGGGTCATATATGGCGTCAACCACGGTGTAATTATAAGCCAGAAGGTCGGTGCGGATATTCCCGATATGCTGATAATCATATTCCCCGCCATTGTGTCCGGGGCCTTGGTCAGAGCCGATTCCTGTGGCCTTGTGAAACCAATCTACACCCTGCGGCGTTTTTTCGTAATTGATACTCCTTGTCGCCTGCGTTTGCGCCTGGGCATTGGTTTCGGCGGAGAAACGGCCGACGAAGATATCCGGATAATTGTCGCCGCCGGCGACTTTGGCATAACTCGGGTCCGAAGCGTCGCTGCCTACAAGATAGGTTGCCACTTGAGCGGCATCTCCAACCAAAAGCGCCCAGGCCAAGTTGGTTGAATCATAAAAACTCTGAATATAATTCTTGATTGCGGCGCTGTTGTTGCCGATTGTAGAAACGTTAACAATAGTAGTTTTTATTCCTTTTTGCTTTTTCCATTCCACCAGCGGAAGCACGTCAGCATTGAAAGCATCATAAGTGATAATCAGCATATCGCCTGTTTCTTCCACAGGAGTATATTTGCCGCGATAGTTTGAATAATTGATAAAGCGGCTTGTATAGATTTCGTCAAAATCAGGTACAAGCCGAATCGGCCCCTTAGTTCTTTTCAGAACATTAGTAACTCCCGGACCGACTGGAATAATCTCTAATGTCACCGATTTATAAACCCGAAGAATTTTTTCTGAAGGAAGATATTGAAAAGCATTCAATTCAATCACGGTTCCACGATAATCTCTTAAAATAAAGGGCTCCCTGAGACTGGCGAGTGAAGAAGGATACCAATCAGAGGCGCCATACATATTTCCAAACTCAAAAGGAACATCTTCAGGATTGACCGTTCTCAACAAATTCCCTTTGGAGGGCATAACAGGCGTTCCCGGAAAATCCTGGTACTCGGAAGCTATAATCCTCACTTCCATTTCGGCGTCGTCCGGAATTATAATGCTCCGGTTAATCTGAGGCAGGGCCGGTTCGCCGGCGTTAAGAAGAATATGCTCTTTGCCGCAAGAAATCGAATAGAATTGCTCCCCATTGATCACAACCGGATGTCGATCGAATTCCCCTATATCAAATCGCAGAACGGTTCTGGAATCATCTGACTCTTGAACAATTACATTAACATCGCTTCCCGGCATTCCCAAGACGATGTTCTCTGCAAATGCAGAACTGACTGCAAGTAAGAGAAAGCATACGCACAGTAGCAATCTCATCCTCATGATAACCCTCTGCTATTTTAATTGTTATTACAAATTGACAATATTCACTCCAGAGTCCTTTTTCCACTCCAAAGAACAAGGTAAGTAAATGTCTTAATTCAATATAAGGCTAAATCTATTCTTGGCAAGAACATATTTTCGTAAAAATTGGATCTGCAAGCAAATGAATACCAAAATAGTCAGCCATTTTGAGCCAAGCCTCCAATTTCAGTAACTTTGATCATTATTTTCTCTTGGGAAATTGGCATTATTGCAGTAGAATTATCTGGAGGTTGATTATGCCGGCCAATCTGCCGCCCCAATATTACGAGCTCGAAAGAGAATTCAAAAGGGAGCAAGACCCCACGGAAAAATTGAGGCTTGCCCAAGAGCTGTTGGCCATGATGCCCAAACATAAGGGGACGGATAAGCTTCAGGCAGAGCTCAAGGCCAAAATCTCAAAGTTAAAACTGCAAATTGAAGGGGGGCAAAAAAAACATGGCGCCCGACATCCTGAAACCCATGATCATATTGAAAGAGAGGGCGCTGGGCAGGTCATTCTTATCGGCCCGCCCAATTCCGGGAAATCATCGATTCTGGGGGTTCTAACGCATGCCCATCCTTTGATAACTGACTACCCCTTCTCCACCGTCGAACCAGTGACCGGAATGATGATTTTTGAAACAGTCCAGATTCAGCTCATAGATACCCCATCAATCGCCCGGGAATTTTTTGAAAGCTATCTGCTCAATTTGATTCGACAAGTAAATGTTGTTATGCTGATAGTTGACACAACATCAGTGGATATGGAAAGCGAAATTCGCGTGGTCTTCAAGATGCTGGAAGACAAACATATCCGCCTCGTGCCGGTAATACCGAATGTAATTGAAGACCCCAGATTTGCCTATCAGAAAACCATTATTGTGGCTCACAAATCCTTCGAAGATGATAATGAAAAAAATATCGGGATTCTGAAAGCCAATTATCCCCATTTTCAAATTCTGCAAACAACGATTCTTGATGACAAAACCATGAATTCACTCAAAAAGATGATCTTTGATTCACTCGGGATAATCAGAGTCTTTACCAAAAAAGTTGGGCATGAAGTGGTCTTTGAGGATCCAATCGTTTTGCCGGTCGGCGGTACGGTTGAAGATGCCGCCATGACGATTCACAAGGATTTTGCCCAGAAGCTTCAATTTGCCAAAGTCTGGGGACACGGCAAATTCGAGGGACAGAAAGTAAAAAGCAGTTTTGTTCTTAATGATAGAGATATTATTGAGTTCCACATTTGAAATTTGTTGAAATTCAGAAGCTTGGAGCAGAAGTCGGCAGGTACTGAAAAAATCCCATATCACATTTTCAAGAAATAAATAACTTGACGGAAAGGATGCGTGTTATTATTATTATAAGCTTTAGCTACCGGGCCCATAGCTCAGTTGGTTAGAGCAGCTGACTCATAATCAGCGGGTCCCAGGTTCGAGTCCTGGTGGGCCCAGGATGATGTTTGAAAGGTGAATAAAATTTTCGGGCAATTAGCTCAGTTGGTTAGAGCGTTCGGTTCACATCCGAGAGGTCACTGGTTCGAGCCCAGTATTGCCCAGATTAAGAAGTTATCGGGGATGGCCGATAGAAACAATATGCAGTTACCTGCAATAATGATAGAGGCAAAAAAAGCCGGAACCGGGATAAGCATGGGGAAAATAACGGCGCAGTCTTGCTAACAAAGACTGCGTTTTTTTGTTTTATGACTATCGAACAAAATAAGGAGCGAGCGATGCAGAGCGATCTCGAGATGCTGTTAAAATTGCAGGTTATTGATTATGATCTCGGAGAATTGGAGCGCTCAAAAGAATATCTCCCCGATATGATGGAAAACCTCAGACGGGAGATCGAAGAGACCGAAACGCTGTATCGTAATACGGAAAAAGATCTTGCCGAATCAAGGGTTTTGCAAAATAGTCTGGAATTGGATTTGGCCACTAAGCAGAGCGAATTGAAGAAGCTTCAAGAACAAATGATGGCGATCAAAACCAATAAAGAATACGATGCCCTTATCAGCCAGATTGATTCCGTGAAAGCCGTGATTAATGAAAAAGAGACCCAGTTCATCGAGGTCATCGAAAAAATCGAAAAGATGGAAAACGATATAAAGGAATTCGAAAAAAGAGCGGCCGAAACCCGGAGAAGAAATGATAAGGAACTCTCCAGTCTGCAGGAAAAAATGGATTCGGTCGGGACTAAGATCCAGATAAAGGAAAGCGAAAGAAATAATATTACTATCCGCGTTCCCAAACGGACCATGTCGATCTATGAGCGAGTGCATAAAAGCAGGGGCGGATCGGTAGTGGTCGCTGTCAAGAAAAGAGCCTGCGGAGCGTGTTATAAGGGTCTCCCGCCTCATCTTGTTCAAGAGTTGAAGCGAGGCGATCAGATTATCACCTGCGACAATTGCGGTCGCATGTTAATATGGCAAAATGGCGAGAGTGATTAGAGAATTTTTAAATGGCAGGATTTTATCACAGAGACGGGTTGACATTTGACGATGTCTTGCTTGTCCCCTCGAAATCCGAGGTTTTGCCTCGTGATGTGGATGTGACAACAAGGCTGACATCCAAAATCAGCCTTAATATCCCCATTGTTTCCGCCGCTATGGATACGGTGACTGAGTACAAGCTGGCTATTGCGCTGGCTCGTCAGGGCGGGATTGGCATTATTCACAAGAATTTGCCTCCCGAAGTGCAGGCCGCTGAAGTTGACAAGGTCAAAAGATCCGAATCAGGGATGATAGTCGACCCGATAACATTACCTCCGGACCGCCCAATTGGCGACGCGTTGCAGGTGATGAAAAAATTCGCCATTTCAGGTATTCCGATTACAGAGAATGGCAAATTGGCCGGAATTCTAACCAACCGCGATCTTCGATTCCATAAGGAACTCAATACTCCCATCGGCGAGGTGATGACAAGGAAAAACTTAATCACAGCACACGAGGGGATCAATTTGGATAAGGCTCAGGAGCTTTTGCATAAGAATCGGATCGAGAAGCTTCTTATTGTTGACACGGACAACAATCTCAAAGGAATGATCACGGTCAAGGATATAATGAAAAAAATTCAATACCCCAACGCCTGCAAGGATGATCGTGGCCGGCTCTGTGTGGGCGCCGCGGTCGGGGTCAGCGCCGAGATGGAAAAGAGGGCGGAACTGCTCGTCAAAGCGGGCGTTGATATACTTGTGATAGATTCGTCGCACGGACATTCTGCCGGGGTTTTGAGGGCCGTGGAAGCGCTTAAGAAAAAATTCCCAAAGAAACCGGTCATGGCCGGCAATGTGGCAACAAAAGAAGGCTCTCAGGCTTTGATTGACGCCGGAGCTGATACAATAAAAATCGGCGTAGGCCCCGGCTCAATTTGCACCACCCGGGTTATCACCGGAGCCGGAATGCCGCAGATTACAGCCATAATGGAAGGGGTTGAAGCCGCCAGCAAGCATAACATTCCCTTGGTGGCGGATGGAGGAATCAGATATTCAGGCGATGTAACCAAGGCGTTGGCGGCTGGAGCTGATTCGGTCATGATAGGTTCGCTGTTTGCTGGCACCGATGAATCCCCTGGGGAAACGGTTCTATATGAAGGTCGGACATTTAAGGTTTATCGCGGGATGGGCTCGGTTGAAGCTATGAAGGCCGGCAGTCGGGACCGTTATTTTCAGGAACACCTGGAAGAAGTCTCCAAATTTGTGCCGGAGGGAATCGAAGGCAGAGTGCCGTATAAGGGTGAATTGGGCGATTCAGTCTATCAACTGGTCGGTGGTATTCGTTCCGGAATGGGTATTTGCGGCGCCGCCAATATATCCGAATTGCATGAAAAGGCAAAATTCGTACGGGTGACTCAGGCCGGCGTGATAGAGTCGCATCCCCACTCCGTAGCAATCACCAAAGAGGCCCCCAATTACCGCAGAATATTATAATTTGGTAAATCTGGCAATTGACGGAACGGAATTGAGTATTTTTGTTAACTATAGATTTTAAACGTAAGCACAGAAAGAGTGAAAACCGGTCGCGCTTTATGAAAACATAAGGTGAGGAAAGTCCGAGCTCCAGAGAGCCGGGGTGCCCGGTAACGCCGGGGCGGAGTAATCCGACGGAAAGTGCCGCAGAAAACAAACAGCCTACCTGACTTCTCCGCTCACAGCTGAAAAGTCAGCGGCAATGGTGAAAACGAGGTGTAAGAGACCCCGCCCGTTTGGGGAGACCCAAGCGGAGGTAAACCCCACCCGGAGCGAGGCCAAATAGGGAAAGAGGGGTGGGCTCGCCCCGTCTGATTTCCGGGTAGGCCGCAAAGAACCGGCAGGCAACTGCCCGGTCAAGATTGATGACCGAAATCCGCCCATGGCGGAAACAGAACTCGGCTTATTTCTCTCTTTCTGGCTTCTGGAAAAAGGAAGCCAAAAATGAATTGGGTAACCAGGTCCGTCCCATTAAAATGGGTAGTGGCGCCTGAGCCTGACCCAGAACTGCTTCAAGAAATCAGCGCTAATGTCGGTCTTGATAGAATTGTGGTCAAGATTCTATTTAACCGACAGATTGATTCCCCTGATTCTATTCGGCAATTTCTTGAACCTTCCCTGTCCGACCTTCAGGATCCTTTTACCATGTTTGGTATGGGAAAAGCGGTTGATCGCATTCTTGAGGCCTTGCGGGCTAACGAGAAGATTAGGGTTTATGGCGACTACGGTGTTGACGGCATCACGGCGGCGTCATTGCTTTATCTTGTCCTCAATAAATTGGGGGCGCAGGTGGTCTATTATCTCCCCAACCGTCTGGTGGAAGGGTATGGCCTTTCTGTAGATGGCATAAAAGAAGCGGTGGCTAAAGGGGTCACTCTGATTGTTTCGGTCGATACCGGAGTCACAGCCGTCGAAGAGGTAAAATATGCATCTTCGCTTGGAATAGATTGTATTCTTACCGACCATCACGAACCGGGCGAGATACTCCCTAATCCGGTAGCGCTGGTCAATCCCAAACAAAAGGACTGCACCTATTCCGGCGGCGAGTTATCGGGTGTCGGCGTCGCATTTAAACTTGCTCAGGCGCTTTATGAAAGACTTCAGCAGGACCAGGTTGAACTGGAAGAGCATCTTGATCTTGTCGCGCTCGGGACAGCGGCGGATATTGTCCCCTTGATCGGCGAGAATCGGATTCTGACCAAATTCGGAATCAGGCAAATTTCGAGGACTACTAAGCCGGGACTGAAATCGTTGACTTTTATTTCCGGTTTGATGGGCAAGGAAATCGGCACCGGACAAGTGGTTTTTATTCTGGCTCCCCGCATCAATGCCGTCGGGCGATTGGGCGATGCGGAGATGGCTATCAGGCTTCTTACCACCAAAGACGAGAGAGTGGCCGCCGACATAGCCCGCCATCTTGATAAAGAAAATCAGCGACGGAAAAATATTG
>CAZCFT010000071.1:0-13782 GCA_964498015.1 uncultured Ignavibacteriaceae bacterium | reverse complement strand
CTCCATAAATTTCCCCAAACCGGGCTCAAATCATCTTGACAAAAAAGGGAAATGGCTTATAATGTCGATTCCGTGATTTGAGCGGAAGAGATTTTGCAGCCCTTTGACGATATGACGATATAGTGAATATTGATACTCCCCTGTAGCTCAGTTGGTAGAGCAGGTGACTGTTAATCACCGGGTCGCAGGTTCGAGTCCTGCCGGGGGAGCTTTGTTATAAGTTTCTGTTGCGCAATCAATTCATAAACGATAGATTATTAATGATAAAAGATTTAATTCCGCATGCGTAGTTAAAAGCTATACGATGGAATCGCGACCAATTTATGAATGAGAATATAAATCCTCAATTTGGGAAATAAAATGGTGATGAGATCATTAAGGCTTTTTGTTTGTCTTGTATTTGGATTGATCTTGTGCGGCAATGCCTTTTCGCAGAAGGACAAGGTCGAATATTTACCCAAAACAAAATATTCGCTTTTTAACGAAATGGACAAGCATTCTGATTCTCTGAAGGCGGCGAGAGACAGCGTGACATCAGCCATCCGCGACCGGCAGAAAAAGGCGAAGGAATTGAAAGACAGCGCCGAAACGGAGCTGAGGTTTGATGTTTCCAAAATCGAAAGACCTGCCGCACCCGAAGAATTCAAATCAGTATTTTATTTCCCGCCGACTCCGCAAGACCTTACCGGAACTTGCTGGGCCTTTGCAGGTACATCGTTTATGGAGTCCGAGGTCTTTCGCCTAACCGGCAGGAAGATAAAACTTTCGGAAATGCATACAGTCTATTTTGAATATATTGAAAAGATAAGGCGTTTTGTGCGGGAACGGGGCAAGTCGGCGGTTGGACAGGGGTCTGAAGAAGAAGCGCTTCCCCGTATCATGAAGTTGTATGGCGCTGTGCCTCGAGAGGTTTTCGATGGGTTGCAGGCCGACTATCCTCACTATAACCATAATGATTTGGATGATGAGATTTCCAAATATTTGAACTTCGTCAATGCCAATAATTTCTGGGATGAGGATGCTATTATCTCTTCAATGCAAGTGATTCTGGATAAATATATCGGTAGGCCGCCGTCAACATTTCAATTCGAGGGGAGAGAGTATTCCCCCAAACAGTTCGTGGCTGAAGTTTTGAAAATCAATCTTGATGATTATGTGGAAGCAATGTCCACGATGAGGACACCATTCTATACGTATGGGTTATATGACGTTGGAGATAACTGGTGGAGAGACAGCGGCTATTACAATTTACCATTGGACGAATGGTACGGGGTCATAAAAAACGCCGTTCAAAAGGGATATTCTGTGTCAATCGGCGGTGGAACGGCCGAACCGGGATATTATGGAGTTGAAAATATCGGCGTTATTCCAGATTTTGATATTCCTCAGAAAAACATAAATCAGGACTCTCGCGAATATCGTTTCTATCGTGGTACAACTGGCGATAATCACGCCTTACACGTGGTTGGTTACCTTCAAAAGGGAGATCGCGATTGGTTTCTGATCAAAGATTCCGGTAGTGGAAGCCGGAAAGGGCAACTCAAAGGGTATTTCTTCTTTCGCGATGATTATATCCGCTTAAAAATGCTGACCTTTTTAGTGCATAAGGATGCGGTCAAGGATTTGATGGATAAGAAAAACGGCGGAAGCAATTGATAGTGTAAGGGCGGGATTGAATTAAGTCCCAGCCGATTACAATGTCATATTCATTCCCGCTATCCAGCCGGTCGTCCAGGCATTCTGCAGATTGAATCCGCCGGTGAGGCCGTCTATGTCCAGAATTTCACCGGCGAAATATAGACCCGGGCATCGCTTACTCTGCATTGTTCTGAAATCGACATCTTTGAGGTCGATACCTCCACAGGTCACAAACTCATCCTTGAAAATTCCTTTCCCGCTGATGGTAAAACGCGCACGACTGAGTTCATGAACAATGGACTTCATATCAGTTCTGGTCATGTTTGTCCAAATAGTTTCCTCGGTGATTCCGGTAAGTTGTACTATCCTGCTCCAGTATCTCTTGGGTACAGGAAGAGCATTTGCACTCCAAACCCGTCTTTTGCTGTTTTGTCCTTTGTAAGCAAGAAGCGTCTGATATAACTGCTCAGCGCCTTGATTCGGAAGAAAATTGACAACAAGCTCGGCCTTATAATCGCTCTCGTGCAGAATCCTCGCTCCCCATGATGATAATTTCAGGACTGACGGCCCGGTCAATCCCCAATGTGTGATAAGTAGCGGGCCGGTTTGTTTCAGCTTCTTCCCCCCGCCGGTCATCAGTGTGAGTTCGACATTATCAAAACTCACTCCGGCCAATCCATCAAGACGCTGGTCTATCACTCTAAAAGTGAAAAGCGAGGGGACAGGGGGAATTATACGATGTCCCAACGCCTCTGCAAAGCGATGTCCCTGAGAACTGCCGCCTGTCGCCAGCAACACTCGATCATATCGCTCCGGCTGACTATTGTGATATATGATGTCAAATTTTGGAGAATTTCTATCGTGGGTGGAAGTTTGGATGCCCTTCACTTTTGCGCCCAATGGAATTTTAATTCCATGTTTGGCTACGGCGGCGAGAAGACAAACGGCGATTGTTTCCGATTTATCGGTCGTCGGGAACATTCTGCCGTCGTTCTCGACTTTCAGGCGGACACCATGCTTTTCGAACCACGCCACAGTATCACGCGGTTGAAACCGACTGAATGGCCCCAGAAGCTCTTTACTCCCCCGTGGATAGTTTTTTATCAATTCGGATGGGTCGAAGCAATGATTTGTTATATTGCAACGCCCGCCGCCGGAAATGCGCACTTTCGCGAGCGGCTGGCGGGCCGCCTCAATGACTGCAATTTCCGCTAATGGGTCATGAGTGGCGGCGGAAATAGCTCCAAAAACTCCGGCGGCGCCTGCGCCGATTACTACGATACGCACAAACTATTTTGCCAGCAGTTTGAATAGATAGGCATATTCAAGAGCCAATCTCTTTGCTCTCTGGCTATTGTCTGCGGAGGCTCCGTGCCCTCCCTCCATATTTTCGTAAAAGTAAACTTTATTCCCGAGCTCTTCCATTTTGGCCGTCATTTTTCTGGCGTGACCCGGATGAACGCGGTCATCTTTGGTCGATGTTTCAAAAAGAACCTCAGGGTACTTTACACCGGTTTTGAGATTCTGATATGGAGAATATTTTTCAATATATGCTCGCATGTCCGGGGAATCAGGGTCTCCATATTCGCCCATCCATGAAGCGCCCGGCGGCAGTTTGGTGTATCTGATCATATCAAGCAGGGGAACTTGACAAACTACGGCGTTAAATAAGTCAGGTCTCTGAGTGAACGCCGCGCCCATTAGAAGGCCGCCATTACTTCCGCCCATAATTCCGAGCCGCTTTGGAGAGGTGATTTTTCTCGCTACTAAATCCTCGGCAATAGCGATAAAATCATCAAAGGCCCTCTGCCTATTCTCGAGCAAAGCCGCCTTATGCCATCTCGGTCCGAATTCTCCGCCCCCTCTTATATTCGCCAGAGCATAAACTCCACCCCGTTCAAGCCATAACTTTCCATTTATTCCCGAATAATAAGCGGTCTGTGCGCTCCTGAACCCACCGTAACCATAAAGGAGAGTCGGATTCTCGCCATCCATTTTTGCGTCTGTGGAAGATATCAAGAAATATGGAATGACCGTCCCATCTTTGCTTTTCGCCTCAAGTTGAGTCGTCTTCAAGTTACTTGCATCGAACATGGCAGGTAAAGACTTTATTTCTTCCGGCTTTGCCTTGGGATTTTCCATTAGATAAAGCTTGGTAGGAGTCAGAAAATCCTCGAAAGAGACCATCAGAACGTTATTGAAATTATTGTGAGAAATAACACCGACAGATCCGAAATCCGGGAGATTGATTTCACCGGCCGTCCATTTAGTATTTCCTTCAGGGCCCTCCAGAGAATAATATATAAGTTTGCCTCTTACATTCTTCAGAATTGAAACGATCAAATAATCTTTGGTCGCGTAGACTCCCCTGATTGTGCTTTTTTCATCTGGCCCGAATATGAGCTCCACTTTTGATTTTAAATCATCAGATTTAAGGTCCTTCAATTTGATTGCAATAAGCGAGCCTTCCGGGAAACCAAGCCAGTCCGAGTAAAGAAGAATGGTTATGTAACCCTTGAAGAAGGCCTGAATTTCAGCGTCCGCCGGAATCGGGATTTCCAATTTCTCAAATTTCTCGTCAACTATCCAGTTCCTCGATTCCCAGAAGGAGATATTTCTGTTTAGATAAAAGACCTTTTCCTCGGGCCTGAATTCAACTTGACCCCCAGCCTCAACATCACCGCTTTCCCCTTCGAGAAGGGTTTTCGCCTCTGAAAGCGCCGTTCCCCTTTTCCAGAGTTTGATTATCCTCGGATATTCTGAAGTCGTCAGAGACCCCACGCCAAAATCTGTTCCAACTATTAGCGTATTGCTGTCGTACCACGTCGCCGAACTCTTGGCATCGGGTAGAAAGAAACCATCTTTTATGAATGTTTTACTTTCGCAGTCAAATTCGCGAATATTCACAGCATCCCTTCCACCCTGGGAAAGATAGATCAGGCATCTTGAGTAGTCCGGAGGCAAGCCGGACGATCCTTTATAGACCCAGCTTTTCCCCTCATCTTTGTTGAGTTTATCTATATCAAGAAGCGTCTCCCATTTTGGATCTTTCTTTTTATATTCGTCTAAAGTGGTTCTTCTCAATATTCCTCTGACATGCTCGTCATCCTGCCAGAAATTGTAAACATAACCGCCCATGAAAGTCCCGTATGGAATTCTGTCTTTTGCATTTAGAATTTCCATCGCTTCTTTTTGAAAATTCAAATAGTTAGAATCATTCTCGAAGTCATTCATGGTTGCATCATCATGCTTCTTCACCCAATCCAGAGCATCTTTGCCCTCGACATTCTCCAACCAAATGTAGCGGTCATTGTTTGTAGAGTCAACCTCGCCCGCCGATGGAATTGACGGCAAAATGACGGAGAGAAAAATAAGTGAGATTAGTAGATGTCTGAAAGCTTTCATTGGCTCCTCCAAAAAAATGAGAATGCTCTTTGCGCCTTAGGTTCCATCAGATAAGGATATGGAAAAAGAAGGGATTAGGCAATTGCATTATATCAGCCAATGGAGAAATATTGACGAATGGCATCCTTATTTGAGATTCCTGTAAATCTGATTGATAATAATTCTTCCCAATTTAGACCCTCCCATATCAACTACTTGACAACTCAAGCAAACTCAATATATTGGCGGAGATTTTTACCATTTGGCGGTATCGTCTAGTGGCCTAGGACGGGTGGTTCTCAGCCATCAAACCGGGGTTCGATTCCCCGTACCGCTACCAAACTTGTAAGCGCCTGTCAATAAACAACTTGACAGGCGCTCCCTAATCCTATGAAATTTACCACATAATTGGATGGGACCATTTTGGGACCACAGAAAAGGAAAATTAAACCTGTTTTTCGAAATTCACAGACAGAGCCAATCAGCATTAATGCATTGCACTATAATGAATTATTATATTCCATCTTCTGCTTGGATTATCCGCTATGGTGTGTGGCCTTTTTACAATAGTTCTCGGCCAACTTTAATCTAAAACATTGACCAGACTGCCCTGAAATCAATCAGATAGTGAAATCGCAAGGCAATATGCTCTTTCAGGTTCCATTGATTCGAGGCGAATTGCACCAAGCAATTCTGAGGCACGAATAGGAAAACACTGCGACCAAGCTCTAGTCAGCGAACTCTATGTTTGTGCACTTATGAAATTGACCGAAGAAATCTTAATTGAAATTGTCTTGATAAAAGATTGAATGAAAAAAAAACAGCCCAGCGGTGTTAGTGCTCGCCCCTCAGAGAATTGTTTATGTTCCTTCAGAATGTCAGATTAGGTCTTGGGCTTGTTGAAAAAGCGGACGCTATCGCTGAATATTTTATTCACTTCCACCATAGATTGTTGTCATGATAATCTGGCCTCCAGAAGGAATCCAACAGCATGTTGTCCAAGGCTGGGAATCCGATCCATTAGTCATTGGTTTCCTGTGAGATAACCCGAGCAGGTATGTCCTGAAAAACTTATTATTCAAGATGGCTGCGAAATTCCATACTCGCCGAAGTTATCGTTCCCGACCATATAGTTCGCCATTAAACCAATATTCATTCCAGAAGGTTTCCCCATTTTCAACATGCACGCGATACTCAACTGTAGTAGTGTTCCCATTGCTGTAATTAATGGTTATCACTCCCTGCTCGCGGGTTCCGCGGGCAGTCCATTGTCCCTGTGAATTATCATTCCGCGCCGTTCCCCAGGCCATCGTCTCATCTCCGTATTGGTCGGAGGAACTGCCGGAATAACTGGCCTCATAATTTTCGGAATAACGTCCGTCGGGAGAAAGAAATACTTTGGTTTGTGTATTTTTGGTCATTGTTACCCAAGTTCCGGCGAAATTTTGCATAAGATCCGAAGCCTGCACTCTGAGATATTGCATTCCGCGGGCGATAGCATCAGCGGCCCTGGCCAATTCCTGGCCATACTTTTCCGGAGTGGTCAAGGCGATTATATACGCTCCACCTCCATAAGGAGAGAAAACTCCTATGCCTCGCGCCTTGACCTGTTGACCGTCATAAGTTCCGGAATACTCTCCGCCGATAGCGTTATCGGCCACCTGTTCAAGGCCACTTTTGGGAAAGAGCTTAGTGTTCCCCTCGCTGAGCCCACTCTGCATTTGCGTCTGTACTTCCTGAAAGCTCCGGGCCATATGTGGGAAAACAATTATCATTCCGGCGATGGCGTCATGCCCCAGAATAATGCCCTGCGTATTCTGCTGTGTTTTCCATCCGGCCGGTGCGCGAAACTTGAATCCCCAGTTAGGATCACCTACTTCATTCCCGGAAAGAGCCGGTGTGCTGGTTGCAGCAGTCTCCTTTTGCTTAAGGGATGAACTACCCCTGTCGGGTTTGATTTTCGCTGTTTCGGTTGGGGAGATGCCCTGTTTTAAAAAAGAGAGCTCCGTTGCTCTGCTGTAGTCCGGCGAATTGTCAGGGCCTGGCTCGATCAGATTCATTGCCAACTGCCCCCCTGTTGGAAATGCCTCAAAATAGACACCACCCTGGCTGTTGTAGCAGGTACCCACCGCCACCCCTTCCTCCATCATTCCCTCTATCTGGTATTGCATACCAGTGGTGCTCGATAGGCTTCCGGTTATCGATCCCTGGTTATCCTGATGTAGTATGAGCGTGATTGTATTTCCCTGTGAGGCCATTATGTAGGTCCCATCGAACCCTTCGGCCAATGACATATTATTTTCGCCGGAGGTTTCATTCCGATCTGGCGTGTTGCTGCTTTCTTCTTGCCTTGATTGTAGCGCCTTGCTTACCGCTGCGACGGAGAACTGGGCATTTGTAGAAAGTTTGTCGTTAATATAAAAGTCCAAGCGATAATTCCCCAGAGGCCATCCACCGTTAGGCTTCGATATGGAAAAATGAGCTCGCGCCTCTCCTGATTCTTTGATGGTTATGATGGTAGAATCGATCTCATAATTGGGTGTAGCGATTGCATCTACGGCCACCCAAATTCCTTTCAGACGCATCCCGGGACTGACATTTTCCAATACCGCCACGGCATTAATTTCCGGACTCTCGGGCTTGAACTTATCAGTGACATTGATTGGAACTGTTCCCGGTTCGGATATTTTTTCACAGATGCTAATCGACACCAATTTAGCGGCAGTGGCGATATTGAGTAGACATAGTGCTAAAATAGCTATAGAAACCCAAATCAATTTACGGTCGCTACCCATATAGTTTCCTCCTCAAGTAATAGTTGCTGATTATTTGATACGGACATCAATGCTGACCAATTTCCAATCGGGATACTCATAAGCGTATTTCAATTTGAAATATGCCGTGGACGGCGTAGTTGGGTAATATCCTTGGAGAACCAGAAAACCATCGTTGTCTATGAATGTTTTTTCATTGAATATAGGATTTACGCTATCCAAGATAGTCAAATCAATACCCTGTTCGGTAAATGATTTGAAAGATGCCGACAAGTCTTCCTTATTCGTTTGAGACTGCCATAGTCGGGCAATATTATTGTAGAAATTGGTGAAATCCTTGGCATGTATGGCCAGCGCCAAGTCGTGCATTGACCGATTCGCCAATTGTCCTAATTCATCATCAAGAGGGATTGTCTTCCGACTATCCCCCCTGACTACCCCCGCCTCGGATTTCCAGAGGGATTGGATTCTCCAGAATCCTTTCTCTTTAACAAAAGTCATTTTGATTGGTACTGTCCCGCCTTCTCTGGTCGCAATGGTTCCTTCCAGTTCCCCCTGGCTTCCTGAGATAGTGCGAGTTCCCCAGCTGGCTTGCGAGTAATTAATTAAAGCATTCTTCTCAAGGAAACTCTTCAATGCCTCCGATGGAGTGGCAGCGCGGAAATCCTCGGATAGATAATTATGGGCTTTCGTGTAATCACCTGCCTCTATGGCGCTGAAAAAACTCTCGGCCACTTTGACCACCCCGGAAGTGAGATAGAATATCAGGGCAATTGCGCCTGTGACCAAGACAGCAGTGATGCCTATGACAATTAAGGTTTTCTTCATATTCTGCCATTTAGGCCCGGCAGGGCGAGCACTGACCCTGCCAGGCTGTCGGATCCCTTTTTGAAAAGGGTTTGTAGGCATTTTCTTTCTATGATTTTCATTTCAATAGAAGCATCTTTTTGACTGCTATATTTCCATCGGTGCGGAGACGATAAAAATAAATGCCACTGCCGATTTCGTTACCGTTTGTATCGCGGCCATCCCAGACGACCGCATGTCTCCCGGCCGTTTTACTTTCATCCACAAGTACCCTTACCCGCTGACCGAGAAGGTTATAAATTGAAAGCTCGACCTGCGCTTTACGCGGCAGTGTGAATTCGATTATGGTTGAGGGGTTGAATGGATTGGGGTAATTTTGATCCAGAGCAAATTTAGTCGGAAGAAGACTAGTGTCTGAAGTGTGGTCAGTAGGTTTGT
Organism: uncultured Ignavibacteriaceae bacterium; assembly: GCA_964498015.1. Classification (GTDB taxonomy): domain Bacteria; phylum Zixibacteria; class MSB-5A5; order GN15; family PGXB01; genus CAWEZN01. The sequence continues at coordinate 4,741 of CAZCFT010000071.1, read as the reverse complement.
CCAATGCAAAATCCTGCCAGAATCCCCAATGAATTCTATATTTTCCAATTTGTGACGATCCGACCGAGTTTTGTCCAATAGTTGCCCCAAGAGAAAAATCATCCATCGTTCTAACAGTTCCGCCTGTAGAAATTGTCTGCCACGAGAAAGGGAAATCAGAGGTGGGCTTTATGGTTATCGGAGCCGGATTTGCCGGGACCGTCGGTTTGACCGGCATGGATGTGAGTTGATTGCTGAAGACAGTGGTAAAAAGTCCTGCTCCAAATGGAATCACGAGAAATATTGCTGCCAAATATAATAATCGGTGTATCATATCATTCCTCACTCTTCAGCGCTTTCAGCTTTTCAACTTCCTTTTGTAACTCCTCAACAAGTTGTCGCAGCTCCTCATTCTGTTTGAGAAGCTCCTGGACTCCAAGCAAAGCCACGCCGGCCACGTCACTTGGGGCAAGATATTCATTGTCGCGGTTGCCGTCTTCCCTCGTGGTACCAACATCAAAGGCCGCCACAAAATCCTCCGCGACTGGACCAATATGCTTTTCCGATCCGCCTTTGTACTGCCAGGATTCAATCGGCGTAGCGGCAATTTTGGAGAGAAGTTCTTTTCCTTCAAGCGCCTGGAAATGGTCCTTGAATTTGCGACTGGAGCTATTGGTCCAAGTGCCCCCGCCGGTAAGATGTGCGCCATTTCCGTTGAATATATTGGTACCGATATGCAACGGAAAATTTATGCCGCCGTCGCGGTCATCGCGATTAATACCAAAGTTGCCCGACCAGGCGCCATCAAAAAAGCCAGCCCGATAGGCATTATTAAGATATACCTGCGCGCCAAAAGCAACAGAATAATCAGCATTGGCCGTTAAAGTATCCTGCGTCCCGCCGAGAACGGAGGACCACTCGCCAGTATTATCGTGGTATTCACCGCCAAGAATAGCGCTGTTTTGCGCATTAGTCCTATTGTCGGCTCCGCCTGCCACTGTACTATGCCAGCCGACGGCCCGGTTATTAAATCCGCCTGCCACGGCGCTATATAAGCCTTGAGCGGAATTTGCCCGACCGCCCGCAATGCTGGAATATCTTCCAAGAGCGGCGTTATTGTAGCCGCCGCCGACATAGGCGCCGGTATCGGTAATTCCACTTCCCGCGATATTGGAGTAACCGGATGAAATTCCCGAATAAACAGCCTGCGCCGTATCACGTTCACCCCCGCCGATAGCGCTTGAATTTCCCGCGGCGCTATTATCAGTTCCGATTACAAAAGCATTATTTCCGGCATTACTGTTATTGCTGCCGAGATTGACCTTGCCGGTAGCTCTAAAGGAACCTTGAACATGCAATCGGTCCAATGGCGAGGCTAAACCAATACCAATATTGCCGCTGCCGGATTGAAAAGTCATGACGTCAGAGTGAATTACCTCGTCGCGAATAACAAGGTTATCATTCTGCCAATTGCGAAATAGAATTGACCAGCGGGGTGAAGCGTTTTCGGCTATGCCAATGCCGCTGGAATTGGACGATGGATCGGCTCCGAGGTCTATAGTCAAATAAGTATTGGCGCCATTGCCATTCAGCTCCAATTTGGAGTGAGGAGTCGGAGTGCCTATGCCGACATAATCTGTACCGGTGTTCAGGCGAACTACTGAGCCATCGTCACTCCAACCGCTGGCGCCGGCCGGACTGCTCCAGCTTAAGTGCCCGCTCCCATCCGTGGAGATGATCTGTCCGGATGCGCCGTCCTTCCGTGGGAATTCATATCCATCGGCTTCTGAGCCAAACCATATATGCGGCATGTCGACCATAAAAGTAGAGTCCTGGGTCATTTTGCTCCTAATACCAAACAGATAGGAATAGGCCGCCATACTTGTGATAGAATCGGCATAGCCACCCAGAATTGCCGAATAATGAGCGGAGACCAGATTATCGCGCCCGCCTCCGATGAAACTGCCTATTCCAGAGGCCCAATTGTGGGCTCCCCCGGCGATCGCGGCAACACGATTGCCCGCGACATTTGACATTCCGCCGCCCACAAAAGCGGCCGAATCGGCTGTAGCCCCGCCGGCCTGATTGTGATCACCTGAAAAAACGCCGCCGCCAAATCCATTTGCCGTATTCATGAAACCGCCCCCGACAGCGCTCATCAACCCCTCGGCACGATTGTCGCTTCCGCCGCCGACTGTGCCATAGCTATTGTTGACTTCATTATTAGCCCCGCCACCGATCGTAGCCACAAAGCCGTTGCCAATATTGTTGGAGCCGCCGGCGACGATAGCATAGGAGCCGACCGCCCTGTTACTGTATCCGCCTGCTACAGTGTTATAGCGATAGTGCTGCCCGGCTAATCCGGTAGTGGATGCAACACCTAAGTTGACCATCGTCCGGGCGCTGTCGCCAAACAGGGTATTACCGGCTCCGCCGCGGGCCAGACCCCAATAACCCCCAGTTTGAAGGACAGAACCGCTCAATGTCCAGTCGGAGCCGCCGGTGCCTGACAGGGCCACGGCGGCCGTGTCCGCATATCCGGCTTTGAAAGCATAAGCGGAGCTTGTGATAGATATGGGAGCAGCAGTCTCAGGGCCTTCTCCAATTTTCATTTTTAGCCAGCGTTCTCCTCCGTTGAAAATGGAATTTTGAATCGGATTGACAGAACCCAGAAGAACATCAAAGAGACCTTGAGAGATTGCAACCATTGAATGCGTTTCCGACCAGAGCGAATTATTACAGGCCTGATCGCTATAAATTGTAAAAGTGAGGGCGACGCTGGTGTCAAGAGGCTTGCCGGATCCGTCAATCAGGCGCCCCTGATAATTAATCAGAGGTGGAATCTCGGCCATTATATAAGCCGGTAATATCAGCATAACCAAGCTGATTGCACAGATAAGCATTAATAATCGAAACATAGCGGTTCCTCCTAATTGAGTTAGACATTTTTAATATTGTATTTAGTAACAGTTTTCCAGTGCAACCATGATCATTTAACCTGAAGCCTATCCAGCCAGCGAAAAAGATCCGTCAAGCTTTGAAATGTATATTCTTCTTTAGTGCTAAAACTGGTCGCCTTGCCGACCCAATTGCCATCTTTCCGAGCAATATGCAGAAGTATTTTCTGCGGCCTGGATTGGACAGAGAGAAAATCCTCTTTTTGTTGTTTCATACAGCCGCAAGTTCAATAACCCAATGACAGGCCATTGACAAAATCCGTCAATCGGGAGGAAATTTGGTGATTTATCAGGCTCATTGGGTCGCATAAGGCGACCTATTGGTTTGAAATACTTGGCCTTACAACGAAATATTGTATTTGCCGAATTTTTTCAAGAGATTATATTTTTGGAGTGAAGCTCCTTCATACCAAGCTTTCAATGCCTGAACCGGGGCCGCATTTAGTTGCTCGCCCACGGTTAAGATCAGCTTTTTTCAATCAAAAAAAAGTGGCCTTCTTTTTCCTGATTGCCCCGGCCGGTTATGGGAAAACAACTCTGGCAATACAAATCCTTTCGGAGGCTGCGGCCAGCTTGCGAGCGTGGTACCATCTCGATCAGCAGGATAGAGAACCCAATCGATTTCTGGGTTATCTTATCGAAGCTCTTTCTGGATCGATCGGGGCATTGAAGCAGTTAGGATTCAAAGAGAAATTCTCTGTCGCTGATCTGGATTTTGCCCAAATCACTGACGAATTATGTATTATTCTTGAAGAGTATTCAGGTCCTCCTTGCTGGTTGGTGCTTGACAACTGGGAGAACGTCAATTCCGAAAAGGCCATTTCCAATATCATTTCACATGTCATGGCGAGCGCCAAAGGGAAACTCCGGATAATAATTAGCTCGCGTGTCAAACCGGATCTGAAGATTCACAAACTTCAAGAAAGCGGACAAGCGGTTATTGTTGGTAAGGATGATCTAACCTTTACATTTTCAGAGTTCATCAATGCTGTCAAGAGCAGGACACAGGTTGTTCTCGATGATGAGAAAGCGGAGAAACTCTGGCAAAAGACCTCAGGATGGTGCATCAGTGTTGGATTGCTTCTAGATTCTCTAAAAAGCCAGCCACTGATAGATGACGAGATGTTTGCGGCAGGGAGAAGCCTAAGCTCTTTCAATGAATATTTTGAAGAGGAATTGATGAAAGGTTTGTCTCCGGAACTTGCGAGTTTTCTTGCCAAGTGCTCTCTGCTTGATGTCATTTCACCTGATAGTGCTGCTGCCATAATGAGTAGTGACGGCGGCAGGATCTCCAGCAATTTGCAATTGCTTCGGGAATCGGCAATTCCGCATAATGCACTGGACCGGCCGGAGACTTTTCGGCTTCACCCATTGGTAAGACAGGCGTTCAATCAGATCTTGCGGAGAAGATCCAGTTCGGATGGATTATCTAATATATATCAATCGGCTGCGGGGTACTTTCGTGGGCAAGGCGCGATTTTGGAGGCGGTTCAATTGCTCATGGATTTACCTGATTATGCGACGGCACTGCAAGCGATAGATGAGGATTGGCATGCCATTATTTCGGCGAATGGCTTAAGCCGTGTGCGAACCTGGCTGGAGCAATTTCCGGCGAATCTGCTGAATACTCCTTTGTATGTTAAGATATGGACGCAGCTGCTTTCCGTAGCCGGAGAAAACCGCAAGATTGTTGAGTACCTTTCTGATAAGCTCAATCCGGAGCAATATTTTGGCAACTTTGCCACCCTTGGCAACCTGTGGATCCACTATCATTGGGCCCTCTTACACCTATCACCGGCGACTGA
>CAZCFT010000070.1:0-13789 GCA_964498015.1 uncultured Ignavibacteriaceae bacterium | reverse complement strand
CATCATTGCTGCCAGTTTAAGGGCGGTCGGGAGCGAAATTTCATGGCTCGTGGTAAGGTTATGTGACGGTGTCAGATCTCCCATCGGGAAAAAATGAACAGTCCCGGCGGGGGCTTCGCCGGTGATAATGGTGTCAACAATCAATACCTTCTGTCTTTCCGCCAGGAAATCAATAAGGCTGAAGCCGGCGAGAGGCGCGAAAATGATATCGACAAATTTGCTGAGCTCAGAGGCGAAGCGCTTCAATGATTCCGACAGATGAAATCCAAAAGAATCATCAGAAAGAATTTCATTGCCCAGGCATAAGACCAGCAAAGGTTTCATCAGTTTCTCTTGGCAGTCTGAACAATAGCGCCGCTTTCGGCGTCATGTACTATTACTTCCATCGGCATCTGTCCGGGAAGCGAATGAGTGGCGCATCCGAAGCAGGGATCATAGGCGCGGAAAGCCATCTCTATCCGATTCAGAGCGCCATCCGTGATCTCGCGTCCTTTCGTAATTAAACCCTGAGCGGCTTTCTTTATCGACATCGAAATCGCGGCATTATTGTTCGTGGTGCCGACAATGAGATTCGCTTCAGTTATGATTCCATTCTCATCGGTCTTATAATGATGGGTGAGCGTCCCCCGCGGGGCTTCCACAATTCCGACGCCTTCCCCGACAATTCCTGTCGGCGGATCCAGAATATGATCCGAAGTGATTTCTTCATCTTGCGCCTGTATCATAACCGCTTCACAGGCGAAGACTAATTCCACGACTCTGGCCCAATGGGTCGCAAGTGTGGAATGAACAGGAATCTTTCCAGAGCGATCACCGGTCAGGGTCTCATAGAATCGTTCATATTCGGCTTGCGCCAGAGGGGCGGCCATTCCATCGGAGACATTCAAACGTGATAAGGGACTCGCTTTATAGACGCCGGATTCTTTGCCGTCCACAAATCCTTTCCAACCTATTTTCTTAAGAAATGGATACTTGAGATAGCCGTATGGCTCAACATGCTCGGCGACATAATCGAGATAATCTTTGGGCGCATATCTGGCATGCTCGGCGCCATCCGGTCCGGTCACCCGCACTAACCCATCGTAGAAGTTGACTTTATTGTTGGCATCAACCAAACCCATGTTGTAAGTCTTATGAGTGTACATATCTGAAAGAATCATATCGACATAAGTTTTATTGGCCAATACGATGTCATTAAACACCTTAATGGTAAATTTGGCAAACTCAACCATCTCCTTGCCGATTCCAACCATTTCCTGCTGTTCTTCCTTGGTGATCCGTTTGGACATTCCGCCCGGCAGGGCAGTCACCGGATGAATCTTCTTGCCGCCGATAATCTCGATGATTCTCTGGCCTCGGGCGCGCTGAGCGATGACCTTTTTCCCGGCATCAAGACCGACTTTGGCAATGACACCCAAAATATTCCGTTCAGCGGCCGGGGCATCCGGGCCGCAGACAAAATCCGGCCCGCCGAGGGCATAGAAATGAGTAGTATGATCGCCTGCAAAGAAGCCATTGTACATAAGCTCCCGAAGCTTTCGTGCCGCGGGCGGAATTGTAGCGCCATACACGGCATCGGCCGCCTTTGCCGCCGCAAGATGGTGCGCATCAGGGCAGACGCCGCAGATACGGGTAGTAATACGGCACATCTCTTCCACCGGGCGACCAACGCAAAACCGCTCGAAGCCTCTCAATTCAGGCGCCTGAAAATAGGCGTTGGCGAGACTGCCGTCATCGTTGACAAAAAGATGTATTTTCCCATGCCCTTCGAGACGGGTAATCGGGTCGATTAGGATCTGTTTCATCGCTGAGCCCTCCTTAACATCGAATCCGGCAGACTGAATCGATAGAAAGTGCCGACCGGATCGGGAATGGTGTCGATTATACTTTCGATTTCCTGCGGGTCGGTGGAATCAATTATACTGGCCAGCGCAGAAGCCATCTTGGCGCCCTGGTCTCGAATATTCAATGTCAAACCATAACAACCGCGGCAAGGAACCCCTGCCTTTACACATTTGGCCCCACAGCCGGAGCGAGTGGCCGGCCCCATACAGACAATCCCCTGCTCCATCAAGCAGAGATCCGGGTCGGTCACTTTTTCAAACGGGCGGATGAATTTCTTGACCTTCTTTACATTTCGTTCGCGAGGGCATTCGTCACAACAACTCTTGTCGCTCGCTCCAAGAATGGCGCCTTTGGGGGGAAGGGGTTTGCCGTTGCTCAGAATATCTATCACCGCCGCGACTACATCTGCAACCTGATTGGATTGCGGCGGGCACCCCGGAATAATATAGTCCACATCGACGGTTTGCCCGAGAGTGCGAACGGTATTCCACATTTTAGGGAGAGTGAGAACGCCCTCAGGAGCTTTATATTCGGTAACCGGAACCACACCATTTGGGTTGTCTAACGAAGCTGATTTTCTATATACATAGTTGAATATCGATTCCTTGTCGTAGAAATTAGCCAAACCCGGTATGCACCCTTCAGAGGCGCAACTTCCGAACGCGCAAAGAACAACCGATTTTTGTCTAAGAAGTTTCGCTATTTCATAGTTCTCGTCACTGCGGATGGCGCCGGATGGGCAGGCCGCCACGCAAGTCCCGCAGGCCTTGCACATGGCTGAATTGATAATACTGACTTTCTTGTCAGTCAAGAAATCAATGGCGTTATATGAACAGAGGTCGTTGCAGATACGGCATCCGCTACAGAATTCCTCGCGAACTTCGGCATACGCCGCATCCATCATAATCTCTCCCAAACATAGAAGTTTCATGGCGTGCGATGCCGCCGCGCCCCCCTGAGCGACCGTGTCGGGAATATCTTTCGGCCCCTGGCAGGTTCCCGCCAAGAACACGCCTTCGGTTGTAGTCGAAACCGGTCCCAATTTGGGGTGAGCCTCAATAAACCAACCGTCGGCGCCCGTTGATATATTGAACTTGCGCGCCATTTCTTTCGCATCAGACCGCGCTTCGAGGGCAGTGCAGAGAATTACCATGTCAACCGGAATCTCACGGAATTTGCCAATAAGAGTATCTTCGCATTGCACCAAAAGGTGACCTTCGGCCCCTCGACGATAACCCGACGGCGTCACTTCGGCTCCCTTGCCGCGAATAATATTAACATCCTCGTCAAGTATCCTCTGATAAAATTCTTCATACCCTTTGCCAAAACTGCGGATATCGATATAGAATTGATACACCTCCGCCGCCGTTTTCTCTTTGACCAGATGCGAAAATTTCAAGGCATACATACAGCAAACCCGACTGCAGTACTTATGATAATTCTGGTCGCGGCTTCCGATGCAATGAAGTATGGCGATGGCCCGGGGCTCTTCTCCGTTTTGAAGAAGAATCTTCCCGCCGGTAGGGCCGGCGGCGTTATTCATCATCTCAAACTCTTCCGCCGAAATTACATTCGGATATTTGCCGTAGCCGTATTGTTTCATCGGCGTTGGATCGAAATTGTCAAATCCCGTGGCCATAATGACTGCGCCTATTTCCAATTCCTCAGTCTGCTCGCTATCATCATAATGAATGCATTCTTTGGGGCAAACCCGAGAGCACACCTTGCATCCGCCGGTATTGAAATGGATACAGTGTTCGGGGTTTATCCGCGGTACGTTGGGAACAGCCTGTCGAAAAGGAAGGGTGATTGCTGAATTGGGACCGAGACTGATTTCGCTATGGATTATCTGTCGTTTTGCAATATCTTCCATAACAATATGCCCCGTGGGGCAGACTTTAGCGCAGGCGCCGCAGAGAATGCAATCGCCGCTTTCACCGTCAAAGGGGGTCGCTACTTTGCGATAAATTCCTCGACCGCTGAAAGTCAGAGCATGCGCCCCGACTACCTCATCGCAAACTCGCACGCACAGCCCGCAGAGAATACAGGTGTCTTCGCCGATTCCCCAACGCGGTTTCTCTATTCCTATCTGCTCCGCCAACTGCCGCAAGACCGGAATCGGCGCGCATCGGCTCATCAGCATTTCAAGATTGGCGCGCCGCGCATTGTGCACCCGCGGAGTATTGGTCAGAACCTGGAGACCATCCCAGACCGGGTAATTACAGGCCGTGACAATTTTTGACCACCCTTTTCCGTCACTGGCTTCTACGGCGCAGATGCGGCAGGCGGCATAGGGTGTCATATAAGGATAGTGGCAGAGAGTCGGAATATATAATCCCAGGCTTCGCGCCGCATCCAGCAGATATGATCCCTCGTCAACTTCAATCGAATTATCATCAATTGTTATTTTTGCTTTGCTCATTTCGTCTCTCCTATACCGTACCTACCGATTCCAGCTTTGCCGCCGGGCGCCATTTCTCCCGAGCGCTTATCTGCATGGCTTCCCCTTCCCCGCGCTTCACCCTTTTGATGGCGTCATATCGACATATCTGATAACAGGCTCCGCACTGGATACATTTGATTTGGTCAATGTGGTGCAGTTCTTTAGCCTTCCCGATGATTGCGTTTGTTGGGCAGGGTTTGAAACAAGCGTGACAACCGTTGCATTCAATATCAATGGCATGCGAAACAAGATCTTTACAGACCCCGGCCGGACACCGTTTGTCTCTTATATGCGCCAGATATTCTTGACGGAAATAACTCAGAGTCGATAGGACCGGATTGGGGGCGCTTCCGCCTAATTGACACAGGCTTGTGTCGATGATGACCTGCGAAAGATCCTCCAGAAGCGACATGTCTTCCATTTTCCCCTCGCCTTTGGTAATGCGAGTCAGAATTGCCAGCATATTTCGGATCCCCTCCCGGCATGGGAGGCACTTTCCGCAACTCTCTTCCTGAAGAAAATTGAGAAAATATTTGGCAACATCGACCATACAGGAATCGTTGTCCATCACAATCATCCCGCCGGAACCCATCATTGAACCTACTTTGGTCAATTCGTCAAAATCAACCGGAAGGTCAAGAAGGCTAAGCGCCTGTTCGTCCTGGCGAATATCGCCATGAGCAACCAGACTGTCATGAATCATCGGCTCACCCGTTTCAACAATCAGGGTCCCGCCGGAAGGTCCGCCGGTCTGCACGGCCTTAAAACGCTTGTTGCCTCGGACTCCTCCTCCGATATCATAAAGAATCTCGCGAAGAGTAATTCCCATCGGCACTTCCACCAAACCGGTATTATTTACTTTGCCTGTTAGGGCGAAAATCTTGGTACCTTTGGACCCGGCCGTTCCGATTTTCGCGTACCAGTCGGCCCCTTTTTCTATAATGAGCGGGACATTGGCCCAAGTTTCAACATTATTCAGATTAGAAGGTTTTTCCCAGAGGCCAGATTCAATCGTATGAATATATTTGGCCCGCGGTTCGCCGGTCTTTCCCTCAAGAGATGCCATTAGGGCCGTGGATTCGCCACAGACAAACGCCCCACCGCCGCGGGAGATATTCAGGTTGAAGTTGAAACCTGTCCCCAGAATATTTTCGCCCAATAATCCATATTCCCGCGCCTGACCGATGGCAATTGTCAAATTCTTGACCGCCAGCGGATATTCATTCCGAACATATATATATCCTTCATGACTTCCGATGGCATAGGCGCCGATTATCATGCCTTCAAGAACTGAATGAGGATTCCCTTCGCAAAGAGAACGGTCCATAAAAGCGCCGGGGTCGCCTTCATCGGCGTTGCAGATGACATATTTCGGCTCGCCTTTGGCTTTGCGGCAGGAGGCCCACTTTCTTCCGGAAGGGTACCCCCCGCCTCCCCGACCTCTCAGCCCAGACTTGGCCACCTCGTCGATAATCTGCTCCGGCTTCATCGTCGTCAGGGCTTTGGCCACGGCTTGATAACCCCCCAATAGTAGATAGTCATGGATCGAGGTCGGATCCATAAACCCATTCTTTCCAAAGATCAGGCGCATCTGTTTCTTATAGAAGCCAATATCCTTTTCGTGCTGGATAGCCTCGCCAGTCTGCGGATCGCGGTACAACAGCTTATTGACCACCTTGCCGCCCTTTATGGTCTGCTCGACCACGGGTTTCGCGTCAGCCGGTTTGAGTCGCTGGTAGAATATGGCTTGCGGTTGAATCACCACCAGCGGCCCTCGTTCACAGAATCCATGACAGCCGGTAGTCTTGATTTCAACATCTTTGTCGAGATGAGCCTTGGCCAATTCGTTTCGAAATGCCGCCGTCACCCCTTCACAGCCGCAGGCAAGACATCCGGTTCCGGCACAGATAGTAATGACGGTTTTGCTTGCGCTTCTCTGCTTTGTCAATTTTCTCTTGAGCTCGTCCAAATCTTTTGGCGATGCAAGCTTTACTGGATTCATGCCGCCTCCTCGCTTTCACCAGACTCGGCCTCTTTGCCGCGCAATTTCGACATAATAGAATCAGCTTTTGAAACGGTCATATTGCCATGATAATTCTCATCGACAGTAATAATAGGTCCGAGGGCGCAGGCGCCCATGCAGTTGACCGTTTCCAGACTGAATTCCAGATCGGAAGTGGTCTCGCCCGGTTTTATCCCCAGATCGCGCTCGAATTTGTCGACAATTATTGCGGCCTGACGAACATGGCAGGCGGTACCCGTGCAGATACAAATATGATGCTTCCCTTTGGGCTTGAGTCTGAAACCCCGGAAAAAAGTCGCCACACCATATATCTGGGCTGAAGGGAGGTCCATTTTCCGGGCAACCAAATCTAATGCCTCTCGAAACAAATAATGATAACGCTTCTGAACATCCTGAAGCGCCATAATCAAAGCCGTCGGTTTGGCCTGATAGCGATCAACAATATCATGAATTGTCCGTTCAAGATCATCTTTCTCATTGACGCTGACGTTGACATTCATCGGACGCCTCCTTTCACCGGAACGGAAACTGCTTCAGGCATTGGCTGTGAGCCGGTGAGTACCGTCAGATCATGCTCCGGCCCCATAACCTCTGAGTGGCGAATATCCAGAGCTTTCCCTTCTTTAAACACCTTTTTCCCAAGAATCATGCGACGATAAGTCGGATAGGGTCGACTGGGGCAAGCTTCATAGCACGAGCCACAACTATTGCAGAGGGTAGAATCGACATAGCGGGCTTTCTTGCGCACTTTTATCTTGAAATTTCCAATATACCCTTTAACATCTTCAATCTCTGCCCAGGTTAGCAGGCGAATATTCGGGTGTTTGCCCACTGAAACAATTTTGGGAGTCAGAATACAAGCGGCACAGTCCAAAGTAGGAAAAGTTTTCTCGAATCGGGACATGTGCCCGCCGATGGAAGAATCTTTTTCCACCAGAACAACTTCAAATCCGGCATCGGCAATTTGTAAGGCCGCTTCAATACCGGCAATCCCGCCCCCGACAATCAGAACGCGTTTGGTAATAGGCACACGGCGCATCTCAAGCGGCTCGTGCAATTTAACCCGCGCTACCGCTCCGCGCAGAAGGCGAATGGCTTTCTCGGTGGCCATTCGAGGATCGATAGTGACCCAACTGACCTGTTCCCGGATATTGGCCATCTCGAAAAAATAGCGATTCAGTCCGGCCCTTTCGACTGCCTTGCGGAAAGTTGCTTCGTGCATTAGAGGACTGCAAGCGGCCACCACAATACGATTGAGACCTTGCTCCTTAATATCTTTCTGTATCAACTCTTGCCCCGGATCGGAGCACATGAATCGATAGTGTCTTGAGACGATGACCCCGGGAACTTGTCCGACAACCTCCGCCGCTTTAAGCACGTCGACCGTCTTAGCGATATTGGAGCCACAGTGGCAAACATAGACGCCAATGCGAATATCCTGACCATTATTAAGAGAAGCGGCGCTCATACTCTCACCTCCTGAACGACATTATAGAGCTTCTCAGGTCGAATGAAAAGCTGGTTAAGCCCCATCTCTTTTAAGTCGATTCCCAGAGCGGCGCCGACCAGATGGCTGAAATAAACGACGGGTACATGAAAATTGCGGCCAAAGGTCTTGTTGATTTTCTTTTGGTACGCTTCAAGATTCATCTGGCAGAGAGGACACGCGGTGGCAATTAAGTCAACGTTGTTATCGACTGCCGCTTCAAGAAGCTTCATGCTCAGCGCCAGAGCGACATCTTCCTTGGTAGTCATCAACATTCCTCCACAACAACGGACTTTGCAGGGATAGTGCACCGGCTCTGCTCCCAATCGCGAGAGAAGCTGGCCCATCTTGATTGGATCATCAACATCATCAAATAGCCCATGTGGGCGGACAATCTGGCATCCATAGTAAGGCGCCACCCTTATCCCTTTTAGCGAATGAGTAGCTTTGGCGGCAATGGTTTCAAGCCCAATGTCGTTGACCAGTATGTCAAGAGGATGTCGGACATCCGCCAGAGTATCATAAGAGAGGTCGGCCGCTTTTAGGGCTTCATTTATTTTGGCTCTTTCTTTGGGGGGCCCAGGCGATATGACGGTTGGTCTTGCGGAGTATAGTATAGCTGCTGCTGCAGGGAGCGCAGATTTGCATCCCCATATTCTGAGCGATAGCGAGGTTGCGGGCGCTGATAGAATAGCCGACAATCTTCTTGACCGACATATACATCGTGGCTCCGCAGCAATTCCAGTCCTCAATTTCGTGCAGACCCACCCCCAGCGCCTTGAACACTGCTCGAATCGACTTGTCATACGGAGCGGCCGTAGACTCCAAACTGCACCCCGGATAATAGGCATATTCTAACATCATGATTCTCCGATCCGTTTCAGCTTGTGGGGAAGAATACCCAGTCTCCCTTTTCGGATCATAGAGAAACCATACCCTATGTTTGAGAATAATTTCACAATGTCGGCTGATAAAAAATATCTGATTCCCAATCCCAGCTCATAATTGCGGCCATACCTATAGACATTGTTGGTGAATGTTTTGGAAAGGGTATGCACCAAAAAACGTCTGGGGTAAATTTTATTCTCGATTGCCAATCGCTTGAGAGCATAAAGGGTATCGGTAACTTTGATCCCCGCCGGGCAACGGACAGTGCATGAATAGCACGATGCACATATCCATATAGCCCGACTGTTAAGAATCTCCTCAAGATGTCCGGCACGAAAAAGAGCGACAATTTGCCGGGGAGTGATATCCATGGCATAAGAGACTGGACATGTCCCCGAACAAACGCCCCATTGCAGACAAAGTTTGATCTTGTGTCCTTCAGGGAAACTGCTCACCTGATCCCAGAAGGCCGCCCGTAGTTCAGCCTCCGCTTTGGGAAAAGGAATTATTTCAGTTTTCATATTACCTCACGAAGATGGCGGGCTGGTCTCTGGAAACCCGGCCGATACCCGTTGATGACCTGAACATCCGCCGGATTATAACTTCTCTGCTTTTAATCTATTTTGGGCCGGAATCTCGTCAAGAAAAAAGTTGCCCACCTTGTCCTCATTAGACAAAGCTGTTTGAATAAGGGAAGCAGAAATACTGTAACCATCAGGTTACATAAACTTGTATCAACGGCTTGTGATTGTTGCTTTTTTAACGAACCAATCCGCCGCAGTTCAAAAATCCATGGCCACTCTTGAAATAAGATATTGTTATTATGCCTTATAAATTCGATTTCAATGAACTGATTTTCTATTTTAGGGCCAGTGCAAATTATTAATTCATCCAGAAGTCTGGTTATTATGCTTGAGAATTTTCAATCTGATTGGGTGAAACCGGAGACAATTGGAAAATAGTGAGAGAGGTAATATATGCAACGAGATAAGGAGCAGACGAGAAAAAAAATACTTGAGGCAACCGGGCGGCTTTTGTCACAAAAAGGGTTTCGTAGTCTGGGCGCCAATGCTATCGCCAAAGAGGCCAAGATAAGCAAGGTTTTGATTTATCGGTACTATGGCGGAACTACCCCAACTTTTAAAAGCTTTTGCCGAGGAAGGAGGTTTCTGGCCATCCGCTACAGAGCTTCTTGGCGGGGAAACCAACCCCCGGCGAATTGCCAATTCCGAGCAATTCAGTGTCACTTTGCTTGTCAATTATCTGAAGGAATTGCGTCGTCGCAAATTGACTCAGGAGATTATGCGCTGGGGATTAAGCGAAAAAAACGAACTCTTCCGGCAATTGGTCGAGGTTCGGGAAAAACAGAAAACGGAAATCTGGGGCGCATTGCCGATTGATTCTTCGAAATATCACGAAATCGATTTCGGCGCCGCAACTGCTTTATTGCACGCCGGCATTACTTATATGGTCCTTCAAGCCAAAACCGCTGAGGAATATATGGGCATTGACCTCCATTCCAATTATGGTTGGAGAAGACTGGAAAAGGCAATTGACGCTCTGATGAGAGGATATTTCGCACAATACAGCGCAAAACCCGGGACAAAGTGATTTTTGTCTGCTCTCTTTGGCGTAACCAAGTTGACAAACAAGTCGTATATTGATTATTGTGCTTAGAATTAAAGATATTGAGAGTGATAAATGAATTGCATTGCTTGTAAAGAACCAATGGTCGTTCTGGAGCTAAACCAGATTGAAATTGACCACTGCATTAGTTGTGGAGGAATCTGGCTCGACTCGGGAGAACTTGAGGCGATGCTGGAGGATCCGGAGGAAGTCAAGGCGATGCTGGCCCAATTTGCCGCCGGTTGCACTGTCGAACTCGGCAAGAGGAAGTGTCCAATTTGCGGAAAGAGAATGGAAATAGTCGCCGCTAACAAAGAAGGAAATCTTCTCATTGACCGTTGCCGGTCGCATCACGGAATCTGGTTTGACCGAGGCGAACTGAACAAAGTCCTGGATTTATTTGAACCAAATCACCATAGCCAAATCCATAATCTGTTGAAAGGTATTTTTTCCAAAAATCCAAATGAGCCTGGGGCTCATAAATGACTTGAAAGAGAGGACAAAATGACTGCTCTACTTGTAATTGTTGGAATTTTATTCATCTTTATTTTGTATCTTATCGGGCTTTTCAACGCTCTGGTGAGATTACGCAATCAGGTGAAAAACGCCTGGTCGCAGATCGATGTCCAATTAAAACGGCGTCATGATCTAATCCCCAATCTGGTCGAAACTGCCAAGGGATATGTCAAACATGAACGGGGAACGTTGGAAGCAATTACCGAGGCCCGAAGCAAGGCGATGAGCGCCGGATCGGTCGGAGATAAGAGCAAAGCCGAAGGGGCGCTGAGCGACGCTATCAGCAAATTCTTTGTCGTCGTCGAAAATTATCCGGATCTGAAAGCCAATCAGAATTTTCTGGCGCTTCAGGAAGAGTTGACCTCGACCGAGAATAAGATTGCTTTCTCCCGTCAGGCTTATAATGACCAGGTGTTGTACTTTAACAATAAGATCCAGATGTTTCCATCGAATATAGTGGCTGGCATGTTCGCATTTCAGCAGTCGGAGTTTTTCCAGGTTGAGGATAAGACTGAGCGCGAAGCCCCAAAAGTGGACTTCTCGTGAGATGCTGCCAATGAATTGTGCCACAAGTATCTTGAAAATTCGGCGCACATTGCATGCGCCCACATGTCGAAACCGCCCGTCAAAAGCCGGGTTTATCAACAAGGGTTTCGACCTATTGCAACTATTAGGCGACGAAACGCAAAGAATTTTCTGAATATGAAAAACTATCACCGGGCGCGGAAATAGTACTATGTGGGAATTAATCCAGCAGAACCGACGTCGATCTTTATGGCTTTTCCTGTTGATGGGCGCTTGCCTGATCCTGCTGGGATATTTTCTCGGAAAGGCATATTATCCGAATGGCGGGGGATGGGGCGGATTAATGATCGCCCTGGTCATCTGGCTATTACTATCCATGATCAGCTATTTTGCGGGCGATTCAATTATGCTATCGGTCAGCGGCGCCCGCGAAGTCACGCCGGATATACATCCCCAATTATTCAATGTGGTTGAAGAGATGAGGATCGCCGCCAGTCTGCCTGCGATGCCGAAAGTATATATCATCGATGATCCTTCCCCTAACGCTTTCGCCACCGGACGCAGACCGGAAAACAGCGCGGTGGCGGTGACCGCAGGGTTATTGACGCGATTAAACCGCGATGAATTGCAGGGGGTAGTGGCGCATGAAACCTCGCATATTCTCAATCGCGACATACTCTTCATGACTTTCGCGGGAGTGATGCTGGGGAGTATTGTACTTATTTCCGAAATATTTTTACGCGGTATGTGGTTCTCTGCCGGTTCATCGAACCGATACCGCGGCCGTTCCCGCGAATCGGGACAGGGGCAAGCAATCATCATGATTGCGGCGATTGTTTTTGCCATTCTCGCGCCGATATTGGCGCGACTGCTATATTTAGCAATATCTCGAAAGAGAGAATATCTTGCCGATGCGTCCGGCGTTCGGCTGACGCGTTACCCGGAAGGGCTGGCCTCGGCCCTTGAAAAAATATCCAAGTCGCCGGATAGGATGGCCCGGGTAAATAAAGCAACCGCGCCGATGTATATCGCCAATCCGTTCGATAAGATGGGCGAGAAGCTATCAACATGGACGAGCACGCATCCGCCGATTCAAGAACGAATCAAGATACTTCGCGCTCTGTCGCAGGGAGCCAGTTTGGTGAATTATCAAGAGGCGTATAGTAAAATAAAGGGCGACAGCGCACAGGTTGTACCATCGAAGGAGTTGAAGGATAGTACTCCGATAGCTATTCGTACGGCGGGCGCGCCGGAAACGGCAGAAGCGCCGGGAAAATCAAAGCGCCGTGATCTGGGCGACCTGATTCGGGCGGTCAACGGATTTATCTTTTTGACTTGTGTCTGCGGTCTGAAAATAAAAATTCCTCCTGATTTCAAACAATCATCGGTTGCATGCCCACGGTGCCACCGTACAAATGTAGTCCCGACCGCGCAACTGGCGGCAATCGCCGCCGTGGCGGCGGCTGTATCCACGCCGACATCTCCGACGGGAGATGGCGCCGTTGTCTATACCCGTAAAGGTACCGGATGGGAGTCTTTCGCATGCTCGTGCGGGAAAACCATTAGCCTCTCCCCTGATTTTGCCGGCTCCGAGATTACATGCGGCAATTGTGGCCACAAAACGTTGATTAAGTAGCCTCACGCTCCCCAAACGAACGAATTTTTGGAGGTGGAATCCGGCAATTGCCGGACAATAAGATGCGGATATTGGGTTTGTTTTTTGGATTTTTTAAAAAGTACCGCCGGCATTATAAGCGCCTGTGATATATAGACATAAGCCAGCGTGAAAGGACCTCTATTTTGGGTTTGTTTTGTCATTTTTAAATTTCTATTGGTTTAGTAGCGATCTTGTATGGTAGCGGTTGGCGATTCCGTCAATAGCCGGATTTTGCAAAAGTTGTTTCTTGCTGATGGGCACGATATGTCCTTTTATTAGTGGGGCGGGGGAGGAAACAACATCGGTTATGCAGTGAAATTGAGGAGGGGCGAAAAGAAAAGAGGATACTGTTCCTTCACCCCTGATCCCTCTCCCAGCGGGGTTTGTTGAAAAACCCTCCTGTTGTTAGAAGAGGTGTCGAAACCGCCCGTCAAAAGCCGGGTTTATCAGCAAGGGTTTCGACAAAGCTCGTTTATGTTGCGCGAGGGTAGATGAGGATACCGACTTTATCGGAGTCGCCCACGACAGTGCAAATCAGTTACTGATCCGTCAGAAGCCGGATTTACCAATTTCTGGGTCCCGTGTCAAGGCACGGGATGACAGGTAATAGCGTTGTGATGAATCAGTCACAAGGTCAGTCAGAAGGCCTGATTCGGCCAGTCAGTGGCCCGGCCCTTGACGGGCTTTTGACGAACCCGATCCGGCCACTGCCGAACACGAATACGCCGCCATGCCATAGTTGCAAATCCGGCTTTTGACGGGTTGCAAATCCGGCCTTAT
>CAZCFT010000069.1:0-13826 GCA_964498015.1 uncultured Ignavibacteriaceae bacterium | reverse complement strand
AATTGCGATTGGAACCTTTACATAAAGCAGAATTTATATTTGTCGGTACCAAACACGGGTTGGAGTATCGAATAAAAGAGAAGCTCGGTTATCCGCTGGAGCTAATTAATATTCGTGGGATGGCACGTACGCCAACGTTATCCAACCTTCTTGTGCCTTTTCTGCTGATAGGAGCCATTGTTAGGTCGATGATACTGATGACGCGTTTTAGCCCGGACATCGTTATTGGCGCCGGCGGATATGTGATGGGCCCGGTTCTTATTGCGGCCGTGATCATGCGAAAACGACGGGTGATTCAAGAGCAAAACTCCTATCCGGGCGTGACAACACGCTGGCTTGCATCCAGAGTCGACAAGGTCTTTTTAGGTTTTGGCGAGGCTGTGAAATATCTCGGTAACAAAAAGAATACCATCAGGACCGGGAATCCTATAAGGGAAATTGTCGGAAAAATTCCGCGGGACGAAGGCAGAAACTTTTTTGAGATAAATAGAGATTCCAAAGTGATTTTAATCCTCGGTGGGAGTCAGGGGGCGGCGGCCATTAACAAAAACATTCTCCGCAGTTTGAGCGGACTTCCAGATAATTATCATATTATCTGGCAAACTGGTGAAAGGGATTACAAGGAAGTAGCCGCGCAGGCGGGCGGCAAGGTCAAAAGCCGCTCCCTTTTTCCATTTACCGACCGCATTGAGATGGCCTATTCGGCCGCTGATCTGGTTATTGCCCGGGCCGGAGCTCTGACGCTGGCAGAAATCATGGCCGCAGGATTGCCATCAATTCTCATTCCGTACCCATTTGCGGCAGGAGATCATCAGAGGAAGAATGCGGAGTCATTCCGAACCAATGGCGCCTCGATAGTATTTGATGATAGCCATCTGTCAGAGACAAATTTGCTTGCCGAAGTGGTCAAGCTGTTTGAAAGCGGCCAAAGAGACAAGATGATATCGGCAGTATCCGCAATGCGAGATAAGCAGAAGAGAAGCGCCGCTGATCTAATTACTGACGAGATATTGAAGCTTATTAATATTCCGGGGAGTACACCTTGAAAACGGAGATAGTCGCTCAACCAAAGTTTGAAGGGAAGAAAATGATATTCGGGAAATTCAAAGAACTATTCTTTGTAGGAATCGGCGGGGCCGGTATGTCGGGCATTGCCGAAATTCTTCTCAATCTTGGCTACAAAGTGAGCGGGTCCGATATCTCTTCCAGCGAGATGACTGAATATCTCGAGCAAATCGGCATAAAGATATATCCACAGCATCAACCCGGCAATATTGGTTCGGCCAATGTAGTCGTCATATCCTCAGCAGTGAGAGACGACAATCCGGAGGTCATCGAAGCCCGACATCGAGGAATTCCCGTTATCAAGCGGGCCGAAATGCTTGGCGAATTGATGAGGCTGAAATACTCTATCGGAATAGCCGGAACTCATGGAAAGACAACCACAACTTCGATGATCGGCAAAATCATGACCGATGCCCATCTGGACCCGACTATTATTGTCGGCGGAATAGTTGCCGGACGAGGTTCGGGCGCTTCATTGGGGGGAGGAGACTATCTGGTTGCCGAAGCCGATGAGTATGACCGTTCGTTTTTGTCGATGTTTCCCTCGATGTCGGTTATCACCAATATTGAGCCGGACCATCTTGATTGCTATGACGGCATGACGGATCTGGAAAATTCGTTTTTGAACTATATGAATCGCGTCCCCTTCTATGGAATGGTTGTTTATTCTGCGGACGACCCCACTCTGAGAAAATTGCAGGACAGAATAACTCGCGCCTCGGTGAGCTTTGGATTTAGTGCAAAGGCTGATTATCAGGCTGTCAACCCTCAGTATAGAGAAGGCGGTTCCCAATTTGCCGTTTTCAAGAGCGGCGAAAAGCGGGGAGATTTTAGCCTTGATGTACCGGGGAAACATAATGTTCTAAATGCCATTGCATCTATCGCGGCGACAGCAGAATTGGAAATTCCATTTGAAATCATCGCTGATTCGTTAAGGAAATTCCGCGGGGTAGGGCGTCGGTTTGAAATCAAGGGAATCGTCAATAATATCATGGTTGTAGATGATTATGCCCATCATCCGACTGAAGTCATCGCTACGCTCGAGACAGCCAAATCATCGTACAATCGGCGGGTGATCGCTATTTTCCAGCCTCATCTCTTCAGTAGAACCAAACAATTCTATAAAGAATTCGCCGAGGCTCTGCACCGCGCTGATTTCGCCTTTCTTGCTGACATTTATCCGGCCCGCGAAAGACCGACGGAAGGGGTGACCTCTGAAATGATCGCGGCCCATGCCGCAGAACAAGGATATGACAATATCAAATTCATTGGCCCGAAGGAGAATGCTGTCGAAGAGGTCCTAAAAATAGCCCGATCGGGCGACATGATAATTACGATCGGAGCCGGAAGCATAACCCGAATTAATCCGGACATTATCATGAGGTTGAAAGGCAAATGATTTTCCGCGTTCGATGGCCGTTTTTAATTATGGCAGTAATATTGCTTCTCTCCGCCGGGGCTGGCGCCTTTGCCTACTTTACCGACTATTTTATTCTGCGTAAAGTGACTTTCACGCCCGATAAGTACAGCGCCGCCCTGAAAGAGATGGATCTCCTGCCTAATCAGAATATCCTGCTGGCTTCAACCGATGATGCCGTTTCTTATTTGCTCTACAGCCGACCGATTGCCGCAGTTGATCTTCAATACAAATTGCCCAACGCCTTCGATATCAAGATTACTGATTTTGTGCCAATCGGATTGATGCTGGGTGAAAATAAACAGACCATATTCGGCGTTGATGATAAAGGACGGCTTCTTCCCATTGAAGAATCAAGCAGGGCATACGACCTTCCTTTTATTACCGGACTAAAAACCTGTCCACTCTACCATCGAATACCTGATTATAGATTGTTTATGGTTATGCAACAACTCAGCCGGCTTAAAATGGACGCAGAGGATTTTTATCATTCCCTGTCAACCATTGATTTCACGTCCGCTGATTCTATAATAGTCCGCTCTGACGGTTTGCCGTACAGTCTGGTGATGAATGCCGGCGGACTCTATGAGGGTATAATGGAATTGAAACAGTTTCTTTTGGGATTTAACCCCGACCTGAAAGAAACAATGAGTCTTGATTTCAGGTCAGAGGGCCAGATAATCGCTTTGAAAAAAGAAATGAAAAATCCAGTCAAGGCTCGGTCGGTAAAAAGTCCCGCTCTCGACAGACAGCCTGACGGAGATAAGAAGAAAAATGTCAGAAGCAAGAATAATAACAGGCATTGACATCGGCACGACCAGAGTCCGGGCCTTAATCGCCGAAAGCGACGAAAAGGGATTGCCCGTCTTCTTGGGTTACGGTTCCGTTCCGGCGGAGGGTCTGCGGCGCGGTGTAGTTGTCAATATGGAAAAGACCGTTAAGTCGATTTCCAAGGCAGTGGAAGATGCCGAACTTATGGCCGCGGTGCATGTCGATTCGGCAGTTGCCGGTATCGCCGGAGATCATATTAAATCAATAAATAGCCAAGGGGTGATAGCCGTTTCCCGCTCGGATAATGAAATAGGCGAAAACGATGTAAAGAGGGCAATCGAAGCCGCCAGCGCCGTCGCCATACCTGCCGATAGAGAAATCATCCATGTTCTTCCCCAACAATATACTATCGATGAGCAGGGCGGAATCAAAAGCCCGGTGGGAATGACCGGCGTCCGTCTTGAAGTGGACGTGCATATTGTAACCGCCGCAGTGACTTCGGCCAAAAATATCTACCGCTCGCTGGAGCATTGCGAAATAAATGTTGACCATCTTGTTCTGCAATCGCTGGCTTCGTCCTATGCCGTTATCAGCGGCGAGGAAAAGGAAATGGGGGTCGTTCTTATTGATATCGGCGGCGATTTGACCGATGTGGCGGTATTCTGGGATGGCTCTATCCGACATTCCGGGGTCGTTCCCCTGGGCGGGAAAAATGTGACCAATGATATAGCGATCGGACTCCGCTCCACTGTCGAGCAAGCCGAGCAATTGAAAATGGTGCATGGCTCGGCAATGACATCACTGGTTGATCCGGATGACATGATGGAAGTCGCCGGCGTGGCGGGGAGACCTTCCCGCAGTATTTCGCGAAATGTATTAGCTTCAATTATTGAACCTCGGATGGAGGAGATTCTATCTCTGGCCGCCAGAGAAATTAAAAAGGTAAACCCGCCCGATGCCTTAGCCGCAGGAGTCATTCTGACAGGTGGAGCGGTCCTGCTCCCGGGAACTATAGATCTGGCCGAGCAGATTCTGGATTTACCAGCCAAGATTGGCATCCCCTGCGGAATTGAAGGGTTGCCTGAGAATATGGCTACGCCCGAATTCGCAACTATGGTTGGTCTTGTCAATTATGGATTCAAACATGACCCAGGGTCGAATTCGGGACATGGAGCAGTAAGCTCCTTTTTCAAAAGAATTGAAAATTGGTTTAGCGGAAATTTTTAATATATCATGGAGGAAAGATCGATGAGTGACCAGGGATTGAAATTTGATTTCGCCGATGACCTTGCGAGATTCGCCAGGATCAAAGTCGCAGGAGTCGGCGGAGGCGGCGGTAATGCCATCAGCAGGATGATTGAAGCCGGTATGGTGGGCGTGGAATTTATCGCCATAAATACCGACGCTCAGGCGCTCGAAAATAATCCGGCGGGGAAAAAGATTCAGATTGGAAAAAGATTGACCAAGGGTCTGGGGGCAGGCGCTAATCCTGATATTGGAAGAAAAGCTATCGAAGAAGATCGGGATGAAGTCGCCGCGGCCTTGGCAGGCTCGGACATGGTTTTTGTCACAGCCGGTATGGGAGGCGGTACCGGCACCGGCGCGGCCCCGATTGTCGCCGAGATTGCACGTCAGCAAGGGGCGCTGACCGTGGCCATTGTCACCAGACCATTCAAGTTCGAAGGACAAAAAAGATATGAAAAGGCCGAAACCGGTCTGAGCGAATTGCGCCAAAAGGCAGATACTCTCGTCGCCATTCCTAACGAACGACTGCTGGCGATTGTCGATAAGTCCACTCGCTTGACACAAGCGTTTGCTTTGGCCGATGAGGTATTACATCAGGCTACGAAGGGAATATCGGAGCTAATTACTGTCCCTGGTCTCATCAATTGCGATTTTGCAGATGTCCGTACTATCATGATGGAAAAAGGCGAAGCTCTGATGGGTACAGGATGCGGTAGCGGCGAAGATAGAGCGGATTCTGCCGCCAGACAGGCAATATCATCGCCTCTGCTTGAAAATATCTCTATTTCCGGAGCCAAGGGTGTACTGATAAATGTGACAGGCGGCGAAGATATGACACTTTTCGATGTCAATACCGCGACCTCCATCATTTATCAAGCCGCCGGCGCAGAAGCGAATATCATCTTCGGAGCAGTCATTGACCCCTCGTTAGCCGACCAGATGAGGGTGACGGTAATCGCCACCGGCTTTGGTTCTCACAGCGAGACAGCCGCCGTCGAGGAGGAGAAGGAATTTGTCTCGATGACATCTCCCGGAAAAGTGATGTCTCTTTTTCCGGAGGCGACCGGATTTCCTGTCCGCAAAATTGCAAATGGGGGAAATGGCGGCAACGGCCGCAACAGAATTCCTGCCTTTGAGGACCAAAATAGAGAAATCCCGGCCTATATAAGAAGACTTGATGAATAAATAACGAGTTAATCCCACTCGGTTCCTCCACACCAAACCGCCGGTCATGTTACCCGACCGGCGGTTGCTTTATCCGATAAAATATGGGCTTAAATCTATAATATTTGTATTTGTGCAAAATCAGTTCTGACCTCAATCCGGCCTCTCTCGGCGACTTAACTGATTCTCATACAACGGCATTCATTTTGCGTTTTCAAGAGCGGTGAAACATCCGAATAGGTTCACAAGGGGGAACCTAATTATGAGTATAAGCCTGACTAACAATATCTCAACATTGAATATTTCAGGGAATCTTGACCTCGCCTCTATTTTGATGGCCAAGTCGATGACCAAGTTGGCGTCCGGCTGGAAAATTAATAGCGCCGCCGATGACCCTGCTGGATTGGTCATTTCCGAACAAATGCGCTCGCAAATAGCCTCGCTAAATCAGGAAATTGAAAACACTGATATTGCGATCAATAAGTATCAGACGGCAGATTCGGCGCTTTTGCAGATGCGCAATGACTTGACCGAAATTCGCTCGCTGGCTATCGGCGCCGCCAATAGCGGCGTGAATGACGAGGCGATGCAAAGCGCATACCAGAAGGAAGCTGATAATCTGGTGCAATCTTATAACCGTACTATTGAAACATCATCATTCGGAAAACAGGGTTTGTTGGACGGTTCTTCCGGGGCGCCTGCCAATATTCCAAAGCTCTCTAATTTTGATTTATCCACAGCTGAGGCCGCCGAGAATTCGATCAATGCAGTGGATGAGAAGATATCACGGCTGGATGAGGCAATATCCGATATAGGCGCTACCCAGAAAAATAGTTTGGAAAGTCATCTCTCCAATTTACGGATAGAGGCTCAGAATTTGACGGCGGCGGAATCACAGATCAGAAACACCGATTATGCGATGGAGTTTGCAAACCTGTTAAGGAATAAGCTTGTGGTTCAATCGGCGGTTTCTCTTCTTTCTCATGGCAATCTCACCCCGCGTTTGGTTCTCAGTTTGCTGAGTGAGGATTGAACTTGGCCAACGCGGCCACGGAGTTAAGCAAGAGAGAGAGCGACTTCATATCCTTAGCTGATTGCAGAAGAGGGGATTGGCAAAATCGCCGATCCCCTCTTTATTTTGCCCAATTCGATTATTCAAAGAGAACCTACGGGCAATTTGGCGGGGCGCCGCTCTTATACAGAAAGTTGATCAGATAGGTGACATCCAGAGCATTTATCGACCCGGAATGATTAACATCCGCCGCCGTGGGATGATTTGGCGGAGGACCGCTCTTGTATAAGTAGTTGATCAAGAAAGTGATGTCCAGGGCGTTGATACTGCCATTATCGTTGGCATCGCCGCAGGTAAATTCACATAAATCACCCACCCCGTCATGATCGGTATCGGCTTGATCCGGATTATAAACATAAATGCAATTATCACAACTGTCGCCGATATAATCATTGTCTCCATCTGTTTGAGCAAAATTGGCCTTGGCCGGACAGTTGTCGCAAAGATCCCCAACAACATCGCCGTCAGCATCCGCCTGATCGGGATTGGTGATATTGGGGCAGTTATCGCAGGCATTCCCAAAAGAATCGCCATCGCTATTTTGCTGGTCGGCGTTTGAAACAGTCGGACAATTATCGCAAACATCGCCGATGCCGTCGCTATCAACATCCTCCTGCCCCGGGTTAGCTATCGTCGGACAGTTATCCGTAGTACATGTATTGGCCGCATATCCCGGATTTCCATAGCCGTCACCGTCAGTATCTGTGCATTGATCGCAAGCATCACCGATGCCGTCGCCGTCGGCATCAGCTTGATTGGAATTTGAAACGCTTGGGCAATTATCGCAGACATCGCCGATGCTGTCGGCATCGGCATCTTCCTGTCCAGAGTTGGAAATTGAAGGACAATTATCCTGGGCGCAGATATTCTCCGGATGATTCGGATCGCCATATCCGTCCCCGTCAGAATCATAGCACGGAGGCTGAGCCCAGCCATCGAGAAACAGCATGATTCTGGCCATGATTGTATCCCGGGTGGCCCCAAAACCGTTGTTATCGATTGCCTCGTAACCCCAGGAAAAAAAGACAACCTTGTTTGCTCCGGAATAGCTAAGCGCCGAATACCCTCCTCCCGTATGATCAAATATAAATGCCGGCAGGGCGCCATTGACCGGTAAAATATTGTCCGAAAGAGACACTGACTGGTTGCCTCCGCTATAATACGCTAATCTTAGACCGTCGCCAATCGGCGAACCGGCAACTCCGGCATGTTCATACCAGAAGAAATTTCCCGTATAATGGGCATGAATATAATCTTCGAGAAAGGCCGAATCCTGAGTCTGCAATTCTTTGGCGAGCCCCTGTCCGGTGAGAAAGAGATGCCCGCCGCCATCGAGATATTGTTTTAAGGCATTAATATCGTCCGTCTGCAAATAATCAGCGGAAACATCGCCTGTGAACCATATTACCATATTATAGTGGCTTAAGGTTGTGCCTGTCGGCGAGCCCAGAGTGATTTTTTCCCACAGATCAGTTGGTACCCTCCTCTTATGTAAATCGCCTGCATATAAATCTTCATAAGCGCTGCCACGGTCATCATCAACTATCATGATTCTTGTATGGCCGACCACCTGTTCGAGAGTAAACAGGTCATGAAATTGGCCCCCATCCGACTCGATCGTAACAAAAAATGAATCAATCGTCGGATTGATGACATTCGGGACAACATACTCAATTGCGGTCAGCTGGTTGTTGGCTGTTCCGCCGTTTCCATCGATCGTTGGAAAGTAAACCGAAGAATTTGTGAAATGGACGGCAGTGTCACTGCAGGTCATAGTCACTGTTGCATTATTGGCGGTCCGCCAATCATTCTTGAGATAGAAGAAAAATTGTATGGTTTCCCCCGAATCAAAGAAACCATCGCTATTGCTATCTTGAAATTTTGAAGAATCAAGAGTATAATATGGGTGTGACCAGTTGATATCCAGATTGGCGGTCATGACCGAATCCGAAGGAGTGATATTCCAGACAGCTGTCTGCGTGACCGCGTTGGAATAAGTTCTTGAATTGGGCGTTGTCTTATCATCAAAATGCGTTGCCGCGGCGCTTCCCGGATAAGGATCGGCCGCATCGCCGATATTCCGATTGTATTGGAGGTCAAATTTGCCGTCCGCTTGTTCAAGGAAAACGCGGGGATGCCATTCATCATCATTGCTCCATATATTATCATCGATATGCCATACCAAGATGCCCTGTCCGGGAAGGAAAGAGTCGAACCCCGTCTTTTGACGGTTCTCCACTAAAAAATATTCGTTGCCGACAATTCCATTAGCCCACACCCGATAAGCGAGCGGGTTCCATTCTGCCGCCGGAAATTCAACGCCGGTCAGATTGGATGTCGCATTCGTGGGACTGATAAAGCCAAGCTGGCTCTTACACCAAGCGTCAAAATGAGCCGGCACGCGTGAATTGCCGTTATAACTTCCAGAAGCCATGATCGACCAATGCCCGCATCCTTCGGAGGATCCATCATAGTCATAGAGGTCGGGAAGCCCCAGAACATGCCCGAATTCATGGCAGAAAACTCCGATCGGCGACATCCCGGTTCCTGGGTATTCTTCAGGCTCCATGGAATATCGATCAATATAAACTCCATCCTTATAGATTGGCCCAAACCCCGACATGTGCGACCATATTTCGCAAGTATTGCCGGAAACCTCAAAACCGGTTCCGGCATGGACGACAAACAGGCCGTCCACATAACCGTCGCCGTCGCCGTCGAATTGCGAAAAATCCACATAAGGGTCGGCCAAATCGATAGCTTCCTCGACTAATCGATAAGCATTGTTTGGATATGGGCCAAATCCGGTCGAGCCATCACAATTATTAGTATAATATTTATAAGATTGCGAGGCCCGATACCAACCATAGGAAGAGCCATTCACCGTAAGGTTGCCGTAAGAATTCTCAAGATAATATTCTTTCAGCGAACCGGTCGGATTCTTCCTGCCGTCTGAAAAAAGCAGGGAGTCAAATCGAGCAGGTGTGGCGGCTGTTGAACCGGCCGTATATGGCTTATCCGAAAAATCTATCAGCAAGACAAGCGCACTTAGGTTTGCCCTGCCGGATTGAGCGATATTCTGCCTTGACTTTATTGAGCCAATTTGAGGGTTATCTATCCCCTTGGCTCTGGCCTGCTTATGATTCTGAAGGGCATCATCAAGCCGCCCTTCATTTCGCAACTTTTCAATTACTTCATCTGACAAAGGAACGGCATATAGATTACCGATTAATAAGGATAGAAGAAAAACAGGAATTAATAGAGCAGATTTTTTCACGAAGACCTCCGGGTAAGTAATTTTATATTAAAAAATACATATAAAAGCTTATCTGGTCAAGGCTTAATCCACTTCATTGTGGAGATTCTTTATAATCTTCGGCAGATTTTGATGTTTGAATGAGACCCGAAGATGCACCGGGTGACTTAAAAGCCCGCCGAACTGCGGGCTTTAATCTTGATAATCCGTTTGGATTTCTTAAGCGGATTTCTTTCGAGTGACCTT
Organism: uncultured Ignavibacteriaceae bacterium; assembly: GCA_964498015.1. Taxonomy (GTDB): domain Bacteria; phylum Zixibacteria; class MSB-5A5; order GN15; family PGXB01; genus CAWEZN01. The sequence goes on along the minus strand of CAZCFT010000069.1, from coordinate 3,590 downwards.
GATCACTTTTCCGGCCTTCAAACACGAAGTGCAAACCCGAATAGACTTAGTAGAGCCATTCACATTTGCCCTTACCGTCCTTAGGTTCGGATTCCAACGCCTTGAAGTAATATTATGAGCATGGGAGATATTATGCCCGAAAACCGGTTTCTTTCCACACAATTCACATACTTTCGCCATTTCTTTGCTCCAAAATAAAATCCTAAAATAGCGCTTTATTTCTGAAAAGCAAGCCTTTATCCACAAACTTTCCTAATTTTTCATATATTTTGCGAATAAATGTGTCCTTGCAACATTCAATCTCTTGAGACGATGACTATGGCCGCCTTTGCGTTCAACTGTCAAACGCATTTTCATAATGCCGAGCTCGACAGCGAGAACAGCATTCCATTGCCCATCAATACCTTGAGGCCTCCCGCCGACATTCATTATAATGAAACCTGAAAGAGGAAGAGCCTAATCTTCAGCTTATGCTATTTCAATGCATAAATATAAAGTGAAATTCAACCATATTATCGCTTTGTCTATTTTAGTCTTTGCCAGCGGTCACGCACAGAATACGACTCTGTACAGCAACCAGATTATCCGCCATCCTGACGGCATCCTTGGGCGGCCCAACGGCCAGATTATTGGCAGTTATGCCTCGGTCTCGGCCGGGAGGGGAATAGAAGTAACCGATCGCCAGATTTTGGGAATAAAAATGGGCCTGCCTGCATTCAAAAATCTCAATCTTTTCGGAGCATATTTCGGCGAGCGCTCAGGTCCATTCTTTCATAATCTGGAGATAGGCTGTACCATCTATCCCGGAAACCCGATTGATTCTCTGAAACCTTGTAATCCCGATGGCATTCCTCTTTCGCCGGCAATATCCATCGCATTTATAGAGACCATTCAGGATCAGAATGCGGATAATAGCCGCCAGGGATACAATTTGGAGATGCTTCTACCCATTTCGCCCCATATTACTTTTGGCGCCGGGCTTAAATCCTTTCACAAAAAACCGATATACGAAGCTGAGAAATTTTCCCTGCTGTTCAAATATTATACAGCCGAATATCCTCCAGGCCAGAATTACTCTAATCCTGACGGGGTTGAAGGCGCCGCCACCTTTTCTTTGAAAGCAGGCGAGTCCGGCGATGGTTATTTCGGCCAGACTGAGCTGATTTTGCCCCTTGAACCATCATTGACACTGATTGTCTATGTTAAAGGCGAAAAGATTTCTTCACCTCATATAGAATCTAAGATTCTTGGTTTCCGGCTCAAATTTTATCCCGGCAACCAGTAGCTCAATCCCCTTTCTCCCAGCCTTTAGCTAATCCATCAAATTCTTCGGAACCAGTCGATGGCGCCTGCGTAGAAAATGATAAATAAGCCCTGCGCTTATAAAGTTGACTGAACAAGTATATTTTATGGAGGAAAAAATGCGAAGAATAATTCTCTTCATCGCAATGGCAGGACTGATTTCTCTGCCAATCTGGGCAAGTGGGACACCCGACAACACCGCCTCCGGCGGTTGGCTGGGGGTATATACCCAAACTGTAGATAAGGACCTGAAAGAAGCCTTTAGACTCGAAACTGATCATGGGGTTGTTGTTACCAATGTCGTTACTGATTCCCCCGCCGATGCGGCCGGTCTTAAGGCCGGGGATATTATTCTTTCATTCGATAGCGACAATCTTGCGACCGCGGCCCAATTGGCCGATATGGTAGCCAAACATGAATCGGGCGATAAAGTACATCTCAAGATCTTACACAAAGGAAATGAAAAGGATGTTGTCGCCACAATCGGCCCCCGTGACGAGTCCAATCCCACTAAAGTCTTTATTGGTGGAATGGGGCATCCCGGTAGTATCACCAAAAGCTTTGTCTTTGACCACAGCTCTCTACAGGATACATATATTGGGGTAAATCTGGAAAGCCTCGGCGATCAGCTTGGGGAGTATTTCGGAGTCAAGGACGGAAAGGGCGCCCTTGTGACTGAAGTAATTCAGGATTCCCCAGCCGAGAAAGCTGGACTAAAAGCGGGCGATGTGATCGTTTCAATTGATGGCAAAGATGTGGAAGGCCCTTCCGATGTCCGGAAAGCAGTTGGGGACAAAGAAAGGGGAGACAAAATAACCCTGAATCTTATGCGGGAGCGAAAAGAAACAGACGTGGCGGTGCAGGTTGAAGAAACCCCGAAAGACCTCTACTCAGCGCCTCAATCTACTCCCATGCCGGATGTCGATAATTTCAGCGTCCCTTCTGTCCCGCCTATGAAATGGCTTTTCAAAGGTGACTTTGACGAAAACATGCCTGACATGAAAGATATGCAGGAGAATATTAAACAACTTCAGGAGCAGATGGAGCAACTCCAGAAAGAGCTCCAGAATCTCCAACCCGGCTCTGGCAAGAAAGATTAGAACTCACTTTTCCTGAATCCCTAAGCTCCGTCGAGGACACTCGCCGGGGCTTTTTTTGTTTGCAATCGCACTTGCCTGTAAGTATTATTGTATTAAACTTATTAGCCTGAGGCTTGGAGCTGTAACATCAGTCCGGCGTCTGACGGAAAGGAAATCCGATGCCAGAATTAACTGTCGAAAAAATCTATAGTGACCGTAAGAACTTCTTTGATATCACTCTCTTGAACTCGGAAACCGGCCTAAAGAAGAAAATAGTCAGCGCCGAGGTACATCGCCCGGGGCTGGCTTTGGCCGGCTTTATGGAAAGATTTATCCACCAGCGAACACAGATTCTTGGCGAGACGGAGATGAAATATCTTAATCAAATGAGTAGCGCAACGTTGCATGAAGCGGGCGAAAGAATTTTCGGAAACGATATTCCCATGATGATTGTCTCCAAAGGATTGACCCCGCCGCTTGATTTTCTCCGGATTGCCGACAAGCACGGCACCGCCGTATTTTCCTCCCGCCTGACTACCGCCGAATTGGCCAATCGTCTTTCGGTTTATCTTGATGCCTTCTTTGCCCCTTCGGTTACGGTTCATGGAACGCTGGTTGACGTCTATGGCGTGGGGCTTCTCTATACCGGCAAATCGGGTGTCGGAAAATCGGAAATTGCCCTCGATCTGGTCGAAAGAGGCCACCGGTTAGTGGCCGACGATGTCGTTAAGATCATTCGCAAAAGCCCCGATGTCATAGTCGGCACCGGTTCGGAGCTTCTCGGACACCATATGGAAATCCGCGGTATTGGGATTATTGATGTTGAAAAACTTTTTGGCATTCGATCCATAAGGCTTCAGAAGAGAATCGAGGTTGAGGTTCATCTGACTTTATGGTCGGATGACCTTGATTATGAGCGTCTCGGCCTTGAGGAAAATGCAACCACGATTCTGGGGGTCTCGATTCCGCAAATCAATGTTCCGATATCGCCGGGGAAAAATATCACAGTTATTTCCGAGGTTATCTCCATGAACCACATGCTGAAAGTCTATGGCGAGAACACGGCGGTTGAATTCTCCAAACGTCTTGCTGAACGCCTCCACCGCCAAGCCATGACCGAGGATTATTTAGAAGCGGATTATGAATAGAGGCATTAGGAATTACTGACGGCCATTGTCAGTATGCATTTGTATGTTAAAATGTGATTGT
>CAZCFT010000068.1:0-14100 GCA_964498015.1 uncultured Ignavibacteriaceae bacterium | reverse complement strand
TTTACCGGCGGCGCTGGCTTCTCGGGAAAGCCGTTCCTTAAGCTCGGCCAATTCGTCCGGGTCCTGCACGAAATCCAGCCGAATGGTTTTCAAGGCGACATTACGATTTATGGCCGGATCAGTCCCCTTATAGACTGTCCCCATGGCGCCCTTGCCAAGTTCGGAAAGGACCTTGTATCTTCCCAGATTCTTGATCTGCTGTCCCTCGATGCCAAAGATCGGGGTGTTCCCTGATTTGGGTTCATTCTCACGCACGGCATGTATTTCTTCGGGATCATTCGGGGATTTGGCATATTGCGGGGCATCATTCTTTATTGATACCGGTTCTACCCGAGAAATTCTTGTAGGCGTAGCTGAGGTTGCGACAGAATCATGTTCTGCCCCTTCGGTCAGCATCGCTGTCGGGGCAGAAAGAGTTTTTTCAGCCGTATGCCCAAGGGAAACGGTTTTAGCGTTCTCCTCAGCCGGCTTTGCATTTTTCACTTTAGGAGAGGCAATTATTTTCTCGTCCAAACTGATTTTGGAGCGCTTTATCTGCTTCGGATGTGGAAGCGGTTTTGCCGCGCCCAGATTAAATTTTTCGAAAAATTCTTCATCAAGAATCGGACTGGCGAGAACGAGCAAAATCAACTCCAGACTGATATATAAAGGACGAGTCAGAAGTTTAAGTGAATTAAACAGTATGAAGTTGACATTGGCCAAAAGGAACAAAGACACTATCAGTACTATGAGCCGATAGAGCAAAGAAATGCGCGGGAGAATAAAGGCAAAAATCGCTCCAAGTAAGAATAGAATCAGCATATCTATGCCGGGAGAGGAGTCAAGTCGCCTCATAAAGTTTGAATGGATGATATTTTCAACGCTGTTGGCGGTCTTTTCAGCGGCCAGAAGATGTGAAGAAACAGGGGTTTGGTAGAAATCACTGGCAAGTTCGGCTGAAATTGAAATGATTGCCAGCTTATCTTTAAGAGCGGCCAGGTCAATTTTTTCATTCAAAATTGCAGAGGCGGAAATCTGGATGAATGATTGTCCGGGTTTGTTGTAGTTGATGAAGAGCTCGGTCTTTTTGTTAATCGGAACTTTCCGATTTCCGACCGTCAGATATTCTCCGCCATACAATTTGACAGCGGAAGGCTGAATTCCCAAATAATGAGCGGCGGCGATGAGACCGGCGGATGGATAATAGTAGCCATCGTAGAACATCACGAGCGGTTCCCAGCGTATTTTCCTGTCGCTGTCATAAACGGCTTGCTTGAATCCTAATCCGGATGAATACTGGCATAACGCCTCGGGGGGAAGGAAGACTTTTTGGGCGAGAAGCGTCGCATTTTCATCCAGTATTCCCAGATCGCTATTCACTTGAATTGAAGAATTATATAGATATTTGGGGGTACCGATTCTGTCGCTTCTGATTTCGGCTCGGCTTATTTCATAGGGCAAAATGACATTCTTCGTCCAGGACATTTGGCCTGCAAGAATTCCAGTGTAGCCCGTGGTGTCCTGACGCATATCCGGATCGAAAAGCATGTCCAGCATTATGGTTTTGGGATGACCCGAGCCGACTGCCGCAAGAAGATCGGCGACTTTATCTCGATTCCAGGGCCACTGGCCAAACTGCTTAAGCGTCTGGTCGTCGATATTGACCAATACAATATCGGAAGAGTAATTATTGTTTCCGCGGAAAGAGTACATCATATCCTGGATTTTCCATTCCAGACGCGCTAAAGGCCCGAAATTGCTCGTATAGAGAGTCACAACCAAAATAGATATTAACAGGCAAAAGATATATGATGAATATTTCCCGAGCATATCAACCCCTATAAACCTACGGAAAGTCTCTCTATCAGAAAATCAGGGATTTTGGCCTTTTGCATTTTCCCCTGAACTTTCTTAATATCATATTCGACTCTTTGATATTGCATTTTATTGGATTCAATATCAAATAGCAGGTAACAAGCCCGCGGATCGCCGTCTCGAGGCTGTCCAACCGAGCCGATGTTGATTATATATTTGTTACCGTTTATTCTTTCCCAAGATGATTTTGAAAACTGCGCAACTTCATTGTTGCCGTCGCGGATAAATATCGCCGGAAGATGAGAATGACCGACGAAACAGGTCGATTGACTAAAGGCGTCAAATTCCTTCGCCGCCTGTTGGGTAGTCAAAATATAGCGCCACTGATCCGGCTCGCCGGGCGAACCATGTACCATGTGAAAATCATGGAAATCCGCCTCCATCTCAAAATCGGCAAGGGTGGTAATTGATTTCTTGGTCAGTACATCCTGGGTCCACTGAATGGACGTCTGTGCCAGTTGGTTGAAATTTTCCACTGCTTCGAGGCCCATGGCGGCGTAATCATGATTGCCGAGCAACTTGATCTCGCAATGATTGGCGATAAGTTTCACGCATTCATTCGGGTTGCAGCCATACCCGACGGCATCGCCGAGAAAATGGATTTTCTCCGCTCCCCGCTTTTCTATATCCCTGAGAACGTTTTCTAAAGCTTCCAGATTCCCATGTATATCCGATATAAGGGCAATCTTCATCTACTGGCGTCCTTCCAAAAACCGGAAGACTGATTTTCCAATTTGAATTATATCGCCATTCTTAATCCCCTGTCGAGAGATTTCTTCGCCGTTCAATTTTGTTTTTCCCTTTCGTCCGAGATTCACCAGGAAAAACTGTTCTGATTCTTTTACGATTTTGGCCTGAATTCCGGAAAGCAAGAATCCACGCGCATGAATGTGTACAAATTTGGCCTTGCCGATTGTTGTCACATTATGCTCTATTCGGTACTCCGAGAAATCAGAATTTTCTTCTCCAAGAAGGACCGTACCGCCCATGCGATGAACGATTTCCTTTTCCACTTTATCTTTTTCGATCAGGTCTTTTTGTTTCTTGGTTTTCAAGATCATGGTACCGTCAAGGTTGCCCGAGGATTCTTGGCGGCTGGTTTCGGTATGATAAATCAGGTTGTATTTTCCGATCGTGATAACGTCATTGTCATGCAATATCTCTTCGGTCACTTTGCGATTATTAACGAATGTCCCATTTAACGATTCATTGTCGATAATAACGGCGGCCTTGTCATTGAATTCAATCTGAGCATGTTTTCGGGAGACCCCTCGATTTTCAAGGGCGATATCGTTGTCGCTGGTCCGACCGATAGAGATTCTTTTCTTATCGGCCACCATTCTTTCGATTATCTTATCCTCATATTTTACAATGAGTTCAGGCATAAGGACTCCTTTTTATAGTCTCAATATTTCTATGCACCTCTAAGAAACTGCATCAGGGAAACCAAATTTTGCATTGCCTAATTGCCTTTAATTTTGGCTTAGTTATATTGTCGGCATGCAGATAGGAAACTTGAACATAGACGGCATCCTGTTTCTGGCTCCGTTGGCAGGGGTCTCCAATCATCCATTTCGTATTCTGGCAAGAAGATACGGGGCTGATTTCTGCTACACTGAGATGATTTCCGCGGATGCGATTGTTCGAAATCAGAAGAAAACTTTGAATATGGTCGATATTTCGCCGGATGAGCATCCCATTGGACTGCAATTGTTTGGTTCGTCGCCCGAAATCATCGCCAGGGCGGTGGCCTGTGGTCCTGAATTGGGGGCGGATCTGATAGACCTGAATCTGGGTTGTCCGGTAAAGAAAGTGGTTAGGAGAAATGGCGGAGCGGCCCTTCTTAAAGATTTGAGTCTGACATCCGAAATAATGGCCGCCGCCGTGGAAAATGCCGCTCTTCCAGTGACTATAAAAATGCGGACAGGGTGGGATACTGAAGACGAGGCTTTTCTGGAAGTATCTAAAATGGCCGAAAAATGTGGAGTTTCCGCTGTTACGCTTCACGCGAGAAGTCGCTCGGCGGGCTTTTCAGGGAAATCGGACTGGTCAAAAATAGCTCAACTGAAAAGGGAAATATCGATTCCGGTGATTGGTAATGGTGATATCAATTCTCCTCATGACGCCAAAGCGATAATCTCCCAAACTGGATGCGATGCTATAATGATCGGACGGGCCGCCATGAAGAATCCCCATATTCTGAGACAGATTAAAGATTTCATCACTCTTGACCGGACAATTCCAGATTTGACTATCAAGCAAAAAGTGGAACTCGCCTTGGAGCATTCCTGCCTGATGATTGAAAAATATGGCGAGAAAGTCGGGACATTGAAAATGCGAAAGCACTTAGCCTGGTACTCCCATGGTTTTCCGGATGGCGCCAGCCTGCGGAGGCAATTAAACCAAATTAGCGGCTATAGTGATATATGTAATCTTTTCTCAGAATTCCAAAATGCACGTGGCGCCGATATAGAAGATGCATTCAATCCTGAATCACAATAAATTCCGCTCAAGAAAAAACTTGGCCGGTATGCTTCAGGGTGTTATATTAATCAATTAAATTGGCTTTAATATAGGCAAACGGAAGGCGCAAGAATGAGTTTTAGGACATTGGTCATAGCCGAACAGAAGAATGGGAAATTATCCAATATCAGTTTCGAATTGATAACCGCCGCCCAGAAAATTGGGGGCGACATAATTACTGCCTGCCTTGCTGAGAATGCGGATGGTTTGGCAAAGGAGCTTGCCAATCATACGGGCGGCAAGGCATTGGCGATTTCGAACCCATCACTAAAATATTTCAATGACGAAATCTATAGCAACATTATTACTTTTTTGATCACTAAATATCAACCTCAGATTATCATCGGTCCGGCTACATTTTATGGAAAAGCGCTATTTGCCCGATTGGCCGCCATGAACAATGGGGCGATGGCTTCTGAAATTACAGGCATCAGGCTGGACGGGAACAATGTCGTGATCACTCGACCCGCATATGGCGGCAATGTAATTATTGACATTTCTCATAAAGAGGACAGGCTGTTCTTTATCACCGTTCGCCCCAAGATCTTCGAGGAATCGAGGCAAGGCGGGGGAGAGGTGGTTGTCGAAACTGTCGATTCAGCGCTCTTCAATTCAAAAGCATCTGTAAAAGAGATGGTAGTTGAAACAGGTCAATCAGTCAATTTGACCGAAGCCGATATAATTGTAAGCGCCGGACGCGGCATCCGCGGCCCGGAGAATATTCCTCTGGTTAAAAATCTGGCTGATGCTCTGGGAGCGGCGCTGGGAGCCTCTCGCGCCATAGTTGATGCCGGCTGGATAAGCTATTCTCATCAGGTAGGCCAGACCGGGAAAACAGTCAATCCGAAGCTCTATTTTGCGGTCGGTATCTCAGGCGCTATTCAGCATCTGGTCGGTATGCAGACATCCAAAACGATTGTGGCCATCAACCGGGACAAAGACGCGCCTATATTTAATATCGCCAGCTATGGGATTGTCGGCGACCTTTTTGAGGTTATCCCGGCTTTGGCGGCCAAATTTCAATCGGCGAAATAGCGCCGATATTTGTTATAACTGGAGCAATTTGATACTTTTCTATGCTTGACTTATCGTATTATTTGGGTATTTTTTCGGGTCATGGAGGTTTCTATTGAAGCTTTTGTAATGATTGAATTTTTTATAGACTTGATTTGAAGAAAAAATATCATAAATATGCCGAGCTTTTTGGGGAAGTTTTCGGCTATTTTTTTTGGAGAATAGGGTGAAAATTTTGATTCTTATATTCGTGCTGATCCTGCCATGTTCATTGTCGGCCGGACTGATGCTTACATTCGATGAACCGTATGAGGGATTGTCGGACAACACGGTTATTGACATAATCACGCACAAGAATGCCGTCTGGATGGCAACCGGCCGAGGACTGGCTTTTTATCCTTTTGGCGATACGACCTGGTTCACCTATGATAAGCGCAATGGACTGATATCGGATGAGGTCTCAGCAATCTATTCCGATTCGATCCATGGTCGCCTCTGGGTCGCTACTAACCATACTGTCGATGCCAATGGAACGCCGGTGGCTTATGCCGACGGCCTCTCGCGTACCGTTGACGAAGGAAGAACCTGGGACACTCTGATGATCCCCGGTTCTTATGGTTACCAATCCACCATCTATGATATTACAGGATACGATTCTCTTATTTTTTGCGCATCATGGGTTGGCGGATTATTTGGAAGTTTCGACGCCGGAGAAAACTGGCGGCATCTTTTCTTCTCTCCATACGACTCAGCTCTGGCCGATTCCGGAAAGGGATATCTAAGCCTGCGAAGTCGATATTTCTCCGCCGTATTAGACACAACTCATCGAGACTCGCTGGTCTTATGGGCCGGGTCGGCGGACGGGCTTATGCAGTATGTTTTCGCACCGGCATATTCCAAACCATCGTCAAATCATCTTCTGGATATAGCATCTGGAGGAGGGTATATCTTTCTGGGCGGCGATTCCGGGCTGACCAGACTGAAGTTTGAAAATGGAGCAAAAATATATCATTCCGCTTTCCAATCTGACGGCCTGCCGGGAAGAACTATTGCCTCCGTCTTTTATTTTGGCGGAAGAACCTTCGCCGGAATTTCTGATTCTTTAGGAAAAGGGATAATCCCGCTTGCCGTTTCCGATGATGATGGCCGTACATTTCATTCCAATTTCGCTGGCCTTAATAATTTCGGTGGACCCGATAAATATCCTTTTGATTTTGCGGCAGTTGGGCATACTCTCTTTATGGCGGGACTTGAAGGCGGCTTGTACTATTCTTCCGACACTGGCGCAAACTGGCACAGGATATTATTCGATACAATCAATCCGCCTGTTTTTCGGACAACGTATTCCCTTGCGTCCGACTCAAATCAGCTCTGGGCTGGCTCAGATTCACAGCTCGTGCGGTTCTACATAGACAGTTTGGGCGGCATTGATTCGATGACTGAATTCTCTTTTGCAGATACCGACACCACCGGCGCCCTCTGCTACCGTGTCAGGGTGCAGGAATTTAGAGACACCGCAGGGGTTTTGGATTCGACCGCAGTTTGGACCCTGAATCATCCGGTTGAAGCGGCCAAAGGAAAGAATTCAATCCATAGATATAGTACGTTCACCCACACTTGGAATGTGTTTACTGCCGATACCACGCCCTATTATGACATCGGTTTTATAGATTCATTTGTCCATATTGTCGGAAATAATATCTTTGCCGTTTCGCCTGACGGGAAGGGATTCTTGGTTTCTCCCGCCGCAGTTATTCAGGACAGTCTTAATACTGCGATTAGCTTCAGCGGACAGAGCCTTAACTCGATTGAAATAGTCAATGATACAATTTATATTGGCTCATCAAAGGGTCTTGCCATAAGCCCGAAGGGTTCCAATAATTGGCACATAATTTCGGCGAATACCAACACCCAACGACAAGATATGGTCGTCCGTTATATCAATCCCCAATTATCCGGTAATTTTATACCGACATTGGGAATTCAATATTTGCCGGACGGCAAGAGCATGATATGGGCGAATGCCCGACCCAATGATACCGGGCAGTACATCGGAATTTCGGCATCGACCCTCGACGGGCAGAATTGGGATTTGAAGCATGAAGGCTCCGTCTGCTGGAATTTCGCCTTTTATGATTCGGCCGTCTTCGCGGCCACTTCAGACGGACTCCTTTATTCTCGCGATCTCGGCGAAAGCTGGGATACTCTTGGTATCAGTGGGACACTTGTCAACTATCAGCCGCCCCAAGCTTATTCAATGGGCGCCGGGACGGAAGTCTATGCGGTGAGAATCATCGGCGATACCTTGTGGGTTGGTACAAGTGATGGCGCCGCCAAGATCAATGTCAATGATATAGGGGAGGATACTGGATGGGATATATTTCGGGCGTTCGATGATTCTCCAATTGCCTACGCCTACCCGGCGCCGTATTCTCCATATCCGGTTTCTGAATCTAATCAGATCACTTTCCATTATCCTCTGAATAAGAATGCCAATGTTACGATTGAAGTGTACGACTTCGCCATGAATCTGGTCAAGAGGGTTATAAATTCCGAATATCGCGCCGGCGGCCCGGGCGTCATCTATTCCACCGATAAATGGGATGGACATAATGGCAGAGGAGATATTGTTGCAGTGGGAATATACTATTTTAAAATAGAGCAATCGAGCGGTGATGTTTTCTGGGGAAAGCTGGCCGTCATTCCTTAAGGATAAATTATGAAGAAGATAATTGTTTTGTTGGCGCTGGTTCTAAGCATATTGATATATCAAGCATATGCCGATTCTGAAGATGGCGGCTATGCCGGCGCTTTTCTCCAAGCGCCTATATTGGCGCGTCCGGCTGGAATGGGGGGAGCATTCTTGGCTATCCCCAATGACGCCGCCGCTCAGCTTTATAATCCCGCAGGAATGTCAACTACCCAGAAAAGAATCTTTTCCAGCTCTTATAGAATTATGAAACTGGACCGCAAGCTTGGATTCGTCACTCTTGCCATCCCGACAAAATTGCAGTCGGCCATAGCCGTGAGCTGGCTTTATGCCGGTTATGGTGAAGTTGCCGCTCGGGACAAAAACGGATGGGAGTCGGGGACGACTATCTCATCCAGTGAACATGATTTTGGTCTGACCTTTGCCAAGCAGTTCACCCCCTTTCTTAACATTGGGACGAAGCTTAATTTTTATTACAAGAAAGTCTCTACATTGAAGGCTAATTCTGTTGGAATAAACCTCGGCGCTCTGGTTACTCTTGATTCAATGCTTACTTACGGCTCTATGGAAAGGAAGCCACTAACCGATATAAATTTCGGGTTGGTTCTGAATCATTTGTCGGCCAAATACCCATGGGCGGCTCAGGGCGAGCAATTGACTGCTACGCAGGACGATAAATTTCCGATGAGCATAGGTCTGGGCGCATCGTGCAGGGCATTTAAGAGGAATCTTTTGCTGGCCGCTGATTTTGAAAAAAATGAAAAGCAATCGGCCGTCGCGAGATTTGGGGGAGAGTACACTATAGACAAGAAATTTCTTCTAAGAAGCGGTCTAAATAATGGCGCCTTGACTGCCGGCGCAGGATTTAGATTTGTACATCCCAAAACATCATTTGGGGTAGATTGCGCCTGGCAGGCCGACCGAGCCGATGAGGGAAGCGATTTTGTTGTCAGTCTCCAATTTATGTTTTAGCGGGGAATAAAATTATGAATATTATCACGAGAGTATTTACGATAATCGTTTTGTCAGTCTGCGTGAGCGCACCGGTTTGGGCTTTAAGCGGCTTGAAGCTTCTCACAGTCGAAGCAGGCGCTCGCCCAGCCGGCATGGGCGGGGCCTTCACTGCCGTTGCTGAAGATCCCTATTCCGCCGCCTATAATCCGGCGGCTGGATATAAAATCGGTCCCCTGGCGGCTTCTGTCGGATATAATTCATACTGGCAGAATATAAGTATTCAAACTGGATATCTGGCGTTCGAGAAAAAGGAAATTACTTATATGACCGGTATTCAATTCGCCGCCGTAAGCAATCTTCAGGGAAGAACCGAACCGACCAGCGATTACTATCCCTTTGATGCGCACGATGTCGCTATAAAAGCCGGAGCGGCATTTAGGGTTGATAAAGATGTAGTCTTCGGATTCATGGTTGGTTGGCTGTTCGAGAAAATTGAACAATATAGGGGCTCAACATTTTCTGCGGATTTGGGCTTGATGACTACGCCGCTTGATAAACTCAATGTCGGCTTTGCGGTACTGAATCTTGGTTCCAAGATGATGATTAGAAAAGAAAAATATAAACTCCCGACGACTTTCCGAGCAGGCGCATCCTATCAGTTCAAAAATTTCCTGCCCGCGGCGGATATAGTAGTGCAGGATGATAAACTTCATACTCATCTCGGGGGAGAGTATAATATATCTGATAATTTCTTTTTGCGCGCCGGATATCGAATCGGATATGATCTGTCGAGCTTTTCGGCAGGAGCCGGATTTTCGAAGAGAAACCTGCGCATAGACTACGCTTTTGTTCCCTACAAAAACGAATTTAATGATTCCCATCTCATAAATCTGACATTTCAATTATAATTGAGGAGACTTATAGTCGTATGGCTAAATACAAGATTGCCTGGATGCCGGGAGATGGCATCGGGCGTGATGTCATGGATGCCGCAAAAATAGTCCTGGATAAATTCAAATTTGACGCCGAATATGTACCGGCCGATATCGGATGGGAGTTCTGGCGCAAAGAGGGAGACCCTCTTCCTGAACGGACAATCAAGATTCTGAAAAACACGGATTGCGCCCTCTTCGGAGCGATAACATCCAAGCCAAAAGAAGAAGCCGAGGCCGAGCTTGCCCCGCATTTAAAAGGAAAAGGGCTTGTCTATGCTTCTCCCATAGTGCGGCTCCGACAGGAGCTCAACCTCCGCACCAATCTTCGCCCCTGCAAAGCCTATCCGGGCAACCCCCTGAACTACAAAGAGGGAATTGATATTGTCGTCTTCAGAGAAAATACTGAAGACTTGTATTCCGGCGTCGAATTTTTCCCATTGCCTGACGAGGTGCGGGATGTGATTAAGAAGCATAATCCCAAAATGAAGAAATTTGACAAACACCCCTCTAATGAAGTGGCAGTATCGCTCCGGATAAACACCAAAACTGCATGCAGAAATATAATCATCGACGCCTTTGAGTATGCAAAAAAGAACGGCAGAAAATCGGTTACTGTCGTCGAGAAGCCGAATGTAATCAGGGAAACATCGGGGCTTATGGTTCGCACGGCGCGCGAAATAGCCAAGAATTATCCGGGCATTGCGCTCTATGAAACAAATATCGATGCCATGTGCATGTGGCTTCTCAAGAATCCTCTGGATTATTCGGCGCTGGTAACCTCCAATTTGTTTGGCGATATTATTTCTGACCTTTGCGCCCAGTTGGTAGGCGGACTCGGATTTGCGTCCTCTGGAAATATCGGAGATAACTATGCCGTTTTTGAGCCGACCCATGGTTCCGCTCCCAAATATGCCGGGATGTATAAAGTCAACCCAATGGCTATGCTTCTAACTGTGGTCTTGATGATGGATTGGCTGGGCGAAAAAGAAAAAGCGACCCGGCTTGAAAATGCGATTGCGGCTGTTATCAAGGAGGGAAAGGTGCGAACTTACGATATGGGAGGTTCTTCCAGTACTCTTGATATAGCCAATGCCGTGGCGGGAAAATTATAGAACTCCAGCGTCCTTAATTATGGGCATTTAATTTTGGTATATATGCTTGTAGCGGCGTCTCGCGAGACGCCACTACTTTATTATCTTCCCGAATTCCTCTTCGTTGATTATTCTCACACCCAATTTTGTGGCATTTTCCATCTTGCTCCCCGGATTCTCTCCCGCAAGTAGATAATCTGTTTTCGATGACACCGACCCGACTACTTTTCCGCCGACCGATTCAATCACCTTCTTAAAATAATCGCGGGGTTTGGATAATGTTCCGGTGATAACGAAAGTCTTACCGGCTATTGATGAGGATTTTTGTTTAATTTTATCCGTCAATAGACCGGATCCGGCTACTGCCGGATATGGGGCGAAAGCGACTCCCGCCTTCTTCATCTTGACAACCATCCTCTGATTACCGGAGTTGTCAAAGTAATCAATCACTGATTGAGCCATAATTGGGCCGATTCCTTCGATAGTGATCAGATCGTCGAAACCTGCATGGTACAATTTGTCGAAATCTGAATATCTTTCCGCCAAAATCCTGGCGGCCGTTTCACCAATGCCAAATATCCCCAGCGAAACAATTATCTGCGGCAGTTCTCTGCTCTTGGATGCTTCAATGGCGCTTAAAAGATTCTCTGCCTTCTTATCGCCCATCAATTCCAATGGCAGAAGCTTTTCTTTGGTCAGATAGTAGATATCAGATGGGTCTTTCACCAGATTATTTTCAACGAGCTGAGCGGCCAATTTCCCGCCCAAACCCTCGATGTCCATTCCTCCTTTAGCGGCGAAATGGAAAATTCTTTCACTCACTTGCGCCGGGCAGGCAGAATTCAGGCACCGGTGCGCCGCTTCTCCCTCCGGCCGTACTGTTTTTGTCCCGCAGGAGGGGCATCTTTGCGGCATCGAGACCGCTTTCTCTTTGCCGGTACGCTTTTCCCTTATTACCTTCGCCACCTCCGGGATAACATCGCCGGCGCGCCGGATAATTACCGTATCTCCGATCATAATATCAAGCTCCTGCATCTCATCTTCATTATGAAGCGAGGCATTGGAAACAGTCACTCCGGAAACCCGCACCGGCTCCAATTTTGCCACCGGTGTGATGACACCGGTGCGTCCGACGGAAAAAATAATATCCTGCAAAACAGTTTCGGCCTCTTCTGCCGCGAATTTCCATGCCACTGCCCAACGGGGAGAGCGCGATATTTCGCCAAGCGTTTTTTGCTCATCAAATCGGTTGACTTTCACCACCATTCCGTCAATCTCATAATCGAGGCGAGGCCGAATTTCAACCAGCGATTCAAATTTTCCCGCCACGCCATTCACCCCCCTAACTTTGGCAAGATGTTCACTAACCAAAAACCCTTCGGCTTTCAGCAACGCCATTGTTTTGTATTGATCCCCAAGCCCCGGAAGTTCGGTGGCAGAGATACCATAGCCATAGAACATCAGCGGGCGGCTCGCGGTGATCTTTGAATCCAGTTGGCGCAACGATCCGGCGGCCGCATTACGCGGGTTGGCAAATGGCGCCTGATCCCGTTCAGTCATTTTCTGATTCAATTTAGCGAAAGCCGACTTGCGGATGATAACCTCCCCGCGAACTTCCAGGAGAGGATATTTCCGAGCTGAATTATCTGATAGGCGAAGGGGGATACTTCGGATTGTCTTCAGATTCTGCGTGACTTCCTCACCGCGCGAGCCGTCACCGCGGGTAGAGCCGGTCGTCAATATGCCGTTCTCATAAATTAGTTCAACTGCGAGACCATCAAGTTTTGGCTCGACTGTGTATTCAATTTCACCTGTTATGCCCAACCATTCTTTTGCCCGTCGATCAAAATCAGCAAATTCATCTTTGGAGATTACTTTCTGCAATGATAGCATTCTTACTCGATGACTGACTGTCTTAAATTCTGCCAGAGGTTCGGCGCCAACCCGTAGTGAAGGGGAATCAGGCGCGGTTATTTCCGGACAAATCTTTTCAATCTCCAACAGCCTGTCAAAAAGACGATCATATTCGGCATCGGATATCTCCGGTCGGTCATATTTATAGTACATTTCATCATGATGCCTTATTTGCGCCACAAGAGATTCATACTCTTTTCTTGTCTTTTCCGGAATTGCCATGCGAAAAATAAACGGGACAGGGTTATCCGTGTCAACTCTTAAATATGTCTGATTTCCTCAAGACCGGTCTCGGCAGGATATATCTTGGTCGCAATGATAGCCGGATTGCCCTCATCAAGATTGATCTTTCCTTTGAGAGATTAGAAGGCTATGGAAGCAAGTTGCCTCTGCCCGGCGCGAATCATCTTCCGCCAGGAGGCAAATTCCCGGCCAGCCAAATCTTCAACAATATCGGTTGCCCAGACCGCAACCAGAAAATCATCGGACGATATTTGAGCGATGAGATTCTTGGCTAAATAGATTGCGGACACAGGAATAAGGGACGAGAATTCGATATGAATATTCTGCCGGAATTGATCACACGATATTATGGGATTAGCCATTTCTTCCCTGAAATCAAGGAAACGAATATCTCCCGGCCCGGCGGTGCGCGGAAGACAGACTTCTGGACGGACAATCCAGTGACGGCGGGGGAGGGTCAATTCGATGAAGATTAACCTCCCTTCGCGATCAAATTGCATGGAAACCGTATCTGACTCAAGGAATGAAAAAAATCTGGGCTTTTCGTCTTGATATTCAATCGGTAGATATAATGTCTCTTCTTCCAGTTGATAAAAACCCCGGCCATAGGGCGCTGATCCGGCCGGGGATGCAATTCTTATTTTCGGAGCCTTTATAGGCATACTGCTACTTCAATTCCTTGAGTTTCTCCTTGGCCTGGGAGGCTTCAAGAGTGCTGGGGTATTCATCCACAATACTCTTGAATATCACTTTGGCATCTTTCTTCTGCCCCAATTCCTCATAGCAACGAGCCATCTTGTACATGGCGCCCGATCGCTTTTTGGAAGTGGCGTAATTTCTCGCTACATTATCATATTCCGCA
>CAZCFT010000067.1:0-14443 GCA_964498015.1 uncultured Ignavibacteriaceae bacterium | reverse complement strand
GGTCGAAGATTTTTCGCTTAAGCCGGCGATTAGCTTCAGTCAACTCCCCTATCTTTCGGTCAACTTGCGCCTGTAGGGAGCGGACAGAATCTGTCCGCCTCAGCGGACTTTCAGCCCGGGCTTTTTTAATTCCCTTTCTTGGCGGCATAGATTTTTTTCTGATTGGCAATAAATTCTCCGACGCCATAATGTGAACCGCAAACAATAATAATATCGTCAGTCTCGGCAGAGTTAATCATTTTTTGGGCCGCTGAAGTTATGGAGCTTGAAATGGCCACCGGCGCTTTTTTTGAGCGGAGGATTCGAGCCATATCGGTGGGTTTGGCGCTACGGTGGGTTTTAAGCCGAGTCACTGCTACCTTCCGTGCTATGGGCGGAATGCAAGCCAGGGATTTTTTTAGATCCTTGAAGTTGACCATTCCAATAATAATATCCGCTTTGCGGCCGGGGTAAAGGGTTTTAAAACAATTCATCATAGCCTTAAATCCTGCCGGGTTATGTCCTACGTCCAATATAACCGTTGGTTTTCCTTTCTGTTTCAAGGTTTGAAATCGGCCGGGCCAGACGGTTTTCTTCAATCCTTCTCGGATATGAGATAGGGAAACTGCAAAACCGGACGCTCTCAGTATTTGGAGAGCTCTGATTGACAACGAGGCGTTCAGGATTTGATGTTTACCGGGCAGGGATGATTCCAATTTTCTAAGATCCTGATTACCATGATGGAAGTGGAAAATAAAAGGTTTATCTGCTTCAGAGAAATTTTTTGCCATGAGCCGATGGAGCGGCGATTTTTTCTGACGCCGGATGCGATCTATTTCATGAGCGGCGGAAGGAGGAAGAATGCCGGTCAGGATCGGCACACCCTTCTTAATGATACCGGCCTTTTCAAAAGCGATCTTGCGAAGGGTCTTGCCAAGAATATGGGTGTGGTCATAAGATATGTCGGTAATGATTGAGAGAAGAGGGGTAAGCGTATTGGTGGCATCAAGTCTTCCCCCCAAGCCGGTTTCGATTATGGCGATATCGACTTTCTTGTCCGCAAAATAGCTGAAAGCCAAAGCGGTGCAGAGTTCAAAGAAAGTTATCTTGTATCTGGAGATGGTTTTCTTATGCTCCTCGATAAAATTTGTGACATATTGTTCACTGACCTGACTGGCGTTGACTCTGATCCGTTCTGTGAAATCTACCAGATGGGGTGACGTGAAGATGCCGGTCTTGTAGCCGGCCTGACGAAGGATTGAATCAAGATAAGCCGCGGTGGAACCTTTGCCATTGGTTCCGGCAATATGCACGGAGGGGAATTTTTTTTCAGGATTGCCGAGATAATCCAGAAAGCGGGAGATATTCTCCAACCCCAGCTTCACTCCAAATATCTCACGGGATAGAATATATCGCAAGGCCGATTTATATCGGCTGTCTGAATTTCGCATGCAGATTATCTCTGGAAATATTTTAGCAAGAGAGCCAGTGTTTCTCGAAGTTGACTCCGTTCGACGATCCTATCCAAGAATCCTTTATCCATAAAAAATTCTGATGATTGAAATCCGGGGGGGAGGTCTTGTCCAATAGTTTGCTGGATGACTCGGGGGCCAGCGAATCCGAGAAGAGCCTTTGGTTCAGCAATTATGACATCGCCGAGCGAGGCATAGCTGGCCATTACTCCGGCGGTAGTGGGATTGGTCAGAACCGAAATGAAAGGGAGTTTCCTTTCTGCCAGAATCGCCAGTAGGGCGGAGGTTTTGGCCATTTGCATCAAAGACAATATCCCCTCCTGCATACGGGCTCCGCCAGAGCAAGAGACGATTATCAGGGGGATATCTTTTTCAATAGCCCGTTCGATAGCGCGGGCCATTTTCTCACCTACGACCGATCCCATTGAGCCGCCGATGAATTCAAAATCCATTATGGAAAATGAAATCTTGATTGAATCAATGGAACCGAGGCCGCAAATGACGGCATCACTCAGGCCGGACTTAGCCTGGGCGGATTTAATCCTATCGGTGTATTTCTTTGAATCTTTGAACTTCAGAGGGTCCATCGACTCCAAATTGGCGTCAAACTCCTCCAATTTGCCGTCGTCAAGAAGGATTTTTATATATTTCTTGCTGGAAATTCGAAAATGGAATTGGCAATTGGGGCAAACCCAAAAATTAGCTTCAAGTTGCCTGGTATAAATAATCTCGCCACACGAAGAGCATTTTGACCAGAGGCCGTCGGGGATTTCCTTTTTCTCCTGACGGGTCAATCCTTCTTTGGCTTTCCTGAACCATTCCATAATTAGCTATCACTCATCCATGAGGTTTTTCACCATAACGATGGCATCCTCAGGGGGTATCCGATAATAACTTGGCCTTCGATAAAGTTCAATAAAACCGGACTTGACATATAGATTAATGGCGGCCTTATTGCTTGGCCGCACATCCAAAAAAATATAATCACATCCGGCCTTCTTGCCGATTTCTAAGATATTCTTTAAAAGCAATTTGGCAACAGATTTTCCCCTGAACTCGGGAGCGACTCCGATATTGGTAAGCTGAGCCTCGCCGGCCGCTATGATATATCCGGCATATCCGGCCAATGTGGTATTGATTTCGGCGACCATGATGCCTCGATAATCCCGGCCAAGTTCCTCCTCAAATGCGGCCGCTGGCCAGGGGTCGGGGAAGATTCTGGTTTCCAGAAGGACGATTTGCGCAATATCCGACCGTGTCATCGGTCTGATAATTAGATCTTGCTTTGAACTATCGATCGAATTCATTGAGGTTTTTGAGCCGGGAATCTTTGGACATAAAGCGGCTCCAGACGGAAAATATCGTCCGGGCCGGATGATTCAAGTTTATTCCGTCCGGCGTGATAGAAGTCGCTGATATTCAGCTGATCATTTGGATTTGTGATTATATTGTCGGATATCTTTTCGAAATTGTCAGGATTGCAATCAATTGCCAGGACAGGGGCATTGCCGATGCGCTCTCTCAAGTCTTCTGCGGAAACGACCTCTATGTTGTTTTCATCTAATTCGGATGATCCGATTAGGCCGAAATAATATTCATCCCGCCGCGAGGGAATGATAACGGCTGTCTTTTCATATTTCTGAGATAATCTTTCACGCACTGCCTTGAATATGGAGACGCCGACCAGCGGAATATTAAGGGCCATCGCCAACCCTTTAGCCGCGGCCATGCCAACTCGTAGTCCAGTGAAGGAGCCGGGCCCGGTAGAGACAATGATGCCCGTAAGGGCGTCGATTTTCAAACCCTCTTTTCGCAATAACTCATCAATCATTTTGAAGATCATTTCTGAATATTGAAGCCGCTCCTGAATTTCGCGATGGGAAATCGTTTGCATGTTCAGTGATAAGCCGATACGCATGGCGGCGCTGGAGGCGCTGTCGATGATGAGGAATCTGTCGGGCTGATGTTTCATAGCGTACTACGCAGACAGGATGCTCTTCCGCCTGCGGCGGAATTCAGACCCAGCCCTGCAATTGGCTTCATATTGTTGCATGCATTGGGTCATATTCTTAATGGTTATTGATAAAGTTGATATAGAGCCTACGCATATCTTCGGAGACGATTTCGATTCTTATTTCAATTCTCTCTTTCGGCAGGAAATCTTTCGCTTTTTCGCCCCATTCGATTGCCACGATTCCATTCCGCATAAGATAATCGTCCCATCCGATATTGTAAAGCTCGGTCACTTCTTTCATTCGATAGAGGTCAAGATGATAAAAAGGAATAGACCTGCCATAATATTCATTGACAAGGGTGAAAGAGGGAGATTTTACATCATCTTCCTTTATGCCGAGGCCCAGCGCTATTCCCTTAATCAAGCATGTTTTGCCGGCTCCGAGAGGCCCGGTCAAGACCAAAATATCTCCGGCTTTCAGAATGGCGGCCAGATTTCTTCCCGCCTCGATTGTCTGCTCCATTGAATTCGAAATGAGAACGCGACTTTCCCGCATTGTCATGTTCACTTGGGGGTCATAATGGCTATTGGTACGACCATTTCCTCCAATGAAATTCCGCCGTGCTGGAAGGAGTTATAAAATTGTCGGATATATTCATTGTACTTATTCGGATAGACAAAGTAATAATCCTCTTTAGCGATTATATAGGTAGTCGCCAGATTGAACCGCGGCAGACGATATTCAGCGGGACTCTTGATTAAAAGAGCATTCTTGGGGTCGCAGTTAAGATTATCCCCGTATTTGTATCGGAGGTTGGTGGAAGTATCCCGCTTTCCGTGGGCAAGGGTGCCGCGGGAGCAGAGAACCGAACCGTGATCGGAAGTAATGATGATAGTGAATTCTTTTTTCTCCGCGAATGATTTTATGATTGAGAACAGGGGCGAGTAAGTGAACCAGCTTTTCATCAGAGAGCGGAAGGCCGCCTCGCTTCCGGCGATTTCCTTCAGAATGATATTGTTGGAGCGACCGTGGGCCATGATATCGAGGAAATTGAAAACAAAGGCGACCAGATCTGACTTATAGTAATCAGAGACTCTTTTGGCCAGAGTTTCGCCTTCGGTATTATCAAAAATCTTTTCATATCTAACGGCGGATGTTAGATTTATTTTTTCCCGCCGGGCAAAATCGGCCAATAATATATCCTCACTGCGATTGAGAGAACCCTCATCTCCGTCCCGATAATTGTCGGGGTAATCGCGGGCGATGTCATCGGGAAAAAGCCCTGAGAAAAGGGCATTGCGGGCAAAGGGGGTGGCTGACGGCAAGATGGAGAAATAAGTATCTCTTTCGATATTGTAAAATTTCGAGGCGAGGGATTCGACTGCCATCCACTGGTCGAGTCGCATACAGTCAACAACCAGTAAAAGTACTTTACGCCCCGCTTTCAGCAAAGGGACCATATATTTTTTCAGCACGTCAGGAGAGAGAGTGGGGCGGTCTTTAGAATTGACCCAGTTTTTATAATTTCTATCGAGATACTTGGTGAAGGCGTTATTCCACTCTTTTCGAGCGCCGATATGGGTCTGCGTCAATCCTTCGTCCGGGGAGTCATCAAGTTCAATATCCCAGCTGGCCAACAGCTTTGCCGCCTCCTGCCAATCTTTCGGTTCCATGGCGCCATAGAGCTTCTGGTTGAAACGATTAATCTCGGTGATATATCGTTTCATCTGACTTTCGGAGATGATTTTCTTGGTGTCTAAAATCCGCTTGGCAACCATCAGCGCCTGAGATGGATTAACCGGTTTGGTCAGGTAGTCGTCTATTTTTTGGCCGATAGCCTCAATCATCAGGGTCTCTTCTTCCGATTTGGTGACCATTACCACCGGCAAGTGAGGATTTATTTCTTTTATTTCCTCGAGAGTGGTCAAACCATCCTTGCCGGGCATCATTTCATCCAGAAGAATCAGATCGAATGACTCTTTGGCCACCCGCGCGACAGCCTCATCACCCGATGTAGAAGTTGACAGCTCAAATCCCTTTTGTTCAAGGAATAGAATATGCGGTTTAAGGGATTCTATTTCGTCATCGACCCAGAGGATTTTCTTTTTTATCATATTCTAAATTTTCGCTTCTTCCTGTTATTGTGTTTCTATCAAATATCCCCGGAAAGGGGTTTGTTCCTTAATAAAATATAAATAGTCCAGCTATATTTTTTTTATCGGCAAAGTTATCTGAAAAATGGTTTCACCCGGCCGCGATTTCATCAAGACGATTCTTCCGCCATGATATTCTTCCACGATTCTTTTCGCCAGCGTCAATCCCAGTCCCCAACCACGTTTCTTGGTAGTAAATCCCGGGCGGAAAAGTTTGCGGGCGTAGGCCGGGGGTATGCCGGAGCCATTATCAATAGCCTGAATGACCACTGATTTGGATTCTTTTCCCAGAGAAGAAATTAATTCGATTCGGCCATTTTGGGCGTTGACCGCCTGCAGGCTGTTCTTAATAAGATTTTCGACTGCCCAGCAGATCAGTTGTCTATTGGCGCGAATAGATGGGAGAGGCGACAATTTGCAATTGATCTGCGTTCCCCGTCCGCCAAAAGGGAGTCTTTTGCGGTAATATGACGCTGTCTCTTCGAGAATACCATTGATATCGGTATCTTTCAATTCCGGCATAGAGCCGATTTGTCCGAACCGATTGGCGACGTTTTGAAGCCGGTTGACATCGGTTTGCATCTGACGGAAAATTTCCTCATCGCTGAGCCCGGCGAGTTTATCGTCTGATTTGCCGGTTTTGCACCGCTCGAAAATGATCTCCAGCCAACCCATCAGGGAAGAAATTGGCGTGCCGAGTTGATGCGCCGTTTCTTTGGCCATGCCGACCCAGATATGTCGCTCTTCAGAGCGGCGGATATTCTGAAATCCTATGAATCCGACAAGGATAAATAGCCCTACCAGGCCGATTTCGATAAACGGCATCAATTGAAGCTGTCTTATGACTGGAGAATCGCCGTAGTAAAAATAATTGATGATTTTGTCTCCATATTTCAGCGGAATTTCGCCGCGTGATTTTTTGATTGCGGCCAATAGCGCTTTCACTCTGCGCAGGGACTCCGGCGAAGGTTCGTTGTCGGCGATTCCATCAATATTTCGCCAGAAAATCGGTTTGTCTTCGAGGTCGGCGATGATTACCGGGAAATTGGCCTTCTTGATAACTTCCTCGAAAATGACCTGCACCTCGCCGCCGGAGGTGTTATCGCTGGCGGCCAGTTGCCATAATTTGACATAGGAAGTCACCATCCGTTCGGCATCCTGCTCGAGCTGGTCTATCACCCTTAAAGTGTACCAGACAAAGACAATGGAGATTAAGATTATTCCGCTGATTAGGAATAGCTTGAATAATGTTGTGCCGGTTATGGCGAATTTCAAGTTGCTTTTCTTATCCACTCTTGGTTATCTCTGCGATTCCGCCCATGTAGGAGCGGATAGCTTCAGGTATCAAGATGGTTCCATATTCGGTCTGATTATTTTCCAATACGGTGATAAGCAGGCGGGGAAGAGCTACCCCGGAACCATTTAGGGTATGCACATAATGCACTTTCTTGTCTTTGTCACGGAAACGGGTGTTCATCCGGCGGGCTTGAAATGATTCGAAATTGGAGACAGAGGACACCTCAAGATATTTTCCCAATCCGGCCGACCAGATTTCGATATCATAGCACTTGGCGCCGGCAAATGAAAGGTCGCCGGTGGCCAATAATCTCACCCGATATGGAATCTTTAATGCCTGAATTATTTTTTCCGCCTGCTGAAGAAGGGTTTCGTGCTCTTCATACGATTTATCCGGATGGACTATTTTGACCATTTCGACTTTGTCAAACTGATGTACTCTAATCATCCCACGCGTGTCTTTGCCGGCGGCGCCGGCTTCGCGACGGAAACAAGGAGTATGGGCAACATAGTACAAGGGCAATTGGTCTTCGGAAAGGATTTCATCTCGGTGCAGATTGGTAACGGGGACCTCGGCGGTAGGTATCAAGTAGAGGTTTTCATCCTGCAGTTTATACATATCTTCGGCGAGTTTGGGAAGCTGGCCGGTGCCGGTCATGGTTTCGGTGTTGGCCAAATAAGGGGCATGGATTTCGGTGAAGCCATCTTTGATATGGGTGTCGAGCATGAAATTGACCAGCGCGCGCTGGAGCTTGGCGCCGAGCCCTTTTAAGACATAAAATCCGGAGCCGGCGATTTTGGCAGCCGCCGGGAGATCCAGGATGTTGAATTTGTCGCCCAATTCCCAATGGGTGAGTAGTTTGAAATTGAATTGGGGAATCTGCCCCCACTCTTTGACCGTGACATTATTGTCTTCACCGCCGACAGGCACGGACGGATGAGGGATATTGGGCACCCATTTAAGAAGTTGTTCCAATTTCTCATCGATTCCGCGGAGGTCATTATCCAGAGAGGCGATTTTGTCGCCGACTTCTTTCATGCGGGCGATATCTTCGGTGGCATCTTGCTTGTTTCTTTTTTTGACCGCAATCTGTTCGCTGGCGGAATTGCGCAGGGCCTTTAGTTTTTCGACCTCGGCGATGATATTTCTTCTCTGTCGGTCAATTTCCAGAATCCGGTCGATGTCGGCTGATTCGTTCTTGTTTTTAATTGCGGTTTTGACCAGTTTCGGGTTTTCGCGAATAAATTTAATATCGAGCATATAAATTCCATAAGAGCCAAAATTATCAAAGATTTCGACTCACAAGGTTATACATTTAATTCGGTAAAATATCGGATTTGGGGAGATGTGTCAAGGTAATGCAGAGGAAAAGCGCGGCGAAGCGCCGTAAGGTTTTGTTAGTTTATACGCAATTTGTGGAAACAATTCAGGGTCAGGCGGTAGCCTGACCCTGTGCGCTCAAAATCAAGGATGTCAATCAACTTCTATACGGAACCGGCGCGGGGAAACAGGACAATTATTTTTCCCCAATAAGCTCCTTTACATATTCCGGAAGGCAAAAAGCGCCCAAGTGCGTATCGGCGTTGTAGTAATTATTTTTCATCTTTAGTTTTTTGTAACGGGCGGCATCGAAATCGTCAATCGGATGATATTTTTTCGAGCAAAAGGCGAACGACCAGTAGGCCGAGGGGTAAATTGGGACATGGGCGGTATACATTTTGACAATGGGGAAAATGTTGCGCAGGTTTTTATACATCTGCTTGACCGTCTTCTGATTGAAATACGGCGATTCCGACTGAGCGACCATTATGCCGTCATCGTTAAGGGTATTAAAAACTCTCTGGTGGAATTTTTTTTGGAAGAGATCCGCCGCCGGACCAACAGGGTCGGAGAGGTCAAGCAGTATAATATCAAATTTTTGTTTGCTGTTTTCTATATATTTTGTTCCATCACGGAAAAGCAATTTGGCCCGCTTGTCTTTGAATCCCGTGGCAAGTTTGGGGAAACGCCTCTGGCAGACCTCAACAACCATTCTGTCGATTTCGCACATCGTGGCCGATTTGACTTCGGGATGTTTCATGACATTAGTTAATGCGCCGCCATCGCCCCCGCCGATGATAAGAACTTTATTCGGTTTGGGATGCACAAAAAGCGGGACATGGGCAATCATCTCGTTGTATGAGGTCAGATCGTTATCGGCAACCATCATTGAACCATAAAGAACGAGCATTTTCCCGAAATCTTCGGTATCGAGGACGTCAATCCTCTGAAATTTAGACTGGGTCGATTCCAGCAATCCTTTAATCTTGACAGTCAGACCGCTTTTTCCCTGATGCAATTCGGTCATCCAGAGATCCCAGAGGTTGGTCATGGAAGATTCGACGATGTATTTGTCTGAATTGCTTTTACTACACTCAGTCGACGACAATATATTCCGCCTTTCTGAGGCAGTTGAATGAAGAAGATGAAACGGCGCAGTAAGCGCCCATGGCTGGGAACACGAGAAGGTCGCCCACATCGAGGGGAGGAAGAATAATGTCGCGGTAGATGACATCAAACGAGTCGCAAGTTGGCCCGGCAAGAACGGATCTTTTCCAAGTGGTGTTGCGGTTGGTCAGAATTTGATATTTGCAGTGATCATAGAGTCTTCCGGAAAAAGAACCATATAAACCATCGTCGAGGAAATACCATCTTTTGCCGGAACGGACTGATTTGCCGATAACAGATGCAACCAGCGTGACCGCGGTGGCTGAGATATATCTTCCAGGTTCGCAGACGAGTTTTATATTGGGGTCAATTTTCTCTGTAAGCCTCTTGCGTATTGGCCCGCAGAAGTCCTCAAGAGAGGGGACCAATTCGGTATATGGGACGGGGAATCCTCCGCCGATGTCAAGGAGGGTAGTTTCAAGGCCACGGGCTTTCAATTGGGCGATAAGGTCGGCGGAAATATCAATCGCGGTTATATAGACATTATTGGTCATGCTCTGACTGCCGACATGAAAGGCCAGGCCGTAATATTCAAGGCCGCATTCCCTAATTTTCTCCGCCAGCCCGATAACTTCCTGGGGCAAGCATCCAAATTTGTATGAGAGGTTGACCACAGCCTGATCATTCTCGACCTTGAAGCGAACCATTAACCGGACTTTACCGGCATAGGAGATGAATTTGTCAATCTCATCGGGGTTATCGATCACAAAGAGTTTAACGCCGGCTTTGACAGCGTCAGCGATTTCATAGGGTGATTTTATTGGATGCGAATGAATCTGTTCTTCGGGATGACCGCCGGCTTCGATAACAAGCTTCAATTCCTGAAATGAAGCTACATCGAATCTATGGCTTAGCCTGGCTACTTCTTCAAGGACTGCGGGATGGTTGTTGGATTTGATGGCATAATGGATGGCGATCCCGGGAAGCGCCGAGGCGAGCCTTTCAAGATTTTCTCTGACTTTGGAGCGGTAAAGAACGAGAATTGGAGTTCTGACCCGGTCGCCGTCAAGGAATTCTGCGGCCTGTTCGAATTCGAGACCTCGCAGGGTTAATTTTTCCTTGGGGTTTCTTATGTCAATGGCCTTGATCATTTCAGTTCTCCCCAAATTAATGAGTGAGTTGATTGTTAATCACGGGAAAAACCGCGTTGGTTTTATGGGCAATAATTTCGTCGGATGCCGAAGGAATGCCCCGTTTTAAGTCTTTAATATTTATCGATTTGCAGTTGAGCGCCGCTTTTATGTAATCGAGCGCCTTTGTCGGATCGACACTGGAACCGCAGGTAAAACAGTCGACCGCGGCGTAGCCGTATTCGGGCCAGGTATGAATGGAGAGATGGGATTCGGCAATGACAACGATGCCCGATAACCCCTGTGGATTATAATGATGGAAGACAGAATCCACCACCGTGGCTCCAGAGCGGCGGGCGGCTTCTTTCATGATTTTTTCCAGTTCCGGGCGGTTATTCAGAATAGCAATGTTGCACTCTGCAAGTTCCGCGAGGAGATGACGGCCGAGTATTTTCAATTTGGAGCCTCCTTCTTATAATTTAGAGGTTCATTACATTTGTGGCGGCGCAGTAATCCACAAGAAGTTGGTTGTTACTTTGCCCCGGTTAAAAAATTGATGGGACTGGTCAGCCTCAAAATAGAAGCAATGCCGCGGAGAGACTTTAAAAACCTTTTTGCCGACTGTTAGGGTCAGGACGCCGGATAAGACATAACCGAATTCCTCACCGGCGTGGGGCCCGCTGGACGGAAATGATTCCCCAGGAGACATCCCCATCATAATCGGATCCATCAGATTGTTGGCGCTCCCCGGAATAAGAATCTCAAATCTCTGAATTTCCTTGTCCGTAACGATAATCCGTTCCTTTGGAGAAAAAACGACTCGTGACTGCCCAGTATCTCCAAAAAACTCAGTGATAGTGACTCCGAGAGCCTCCAAAATGTCGAGAAGCGAGTCGAGCGATATCGAGGTTTGGTCGCGCTCGACCTGGGAAATGAACCCTTTGGTCAACCGCGCTCGGGCGGCGAGTTCCGACTGGGTCAGCTCCGACGCCAGTCGCAGGGCTTTGATTTTTTCTCCTATTTCCAATCTCATCTTGTTTAGCAAAAAACGAGCAAAAGTTTAATAAAACTTCCCTATTGTAAAAGGAATTCGGATTATGTCAAGAAAAAATTTAGTTGAAATTTAATTTTTTTTTGATTTTTCAGCTTCTATTCTTTATATTAGACTGATATTGTCGATAACGCTCTTAATAACGGTATATTATACTTACAGTTACTTTATCTTAAACGAACAGCATTTGAAGAATGTTGTTTTGAAAAGAGACGAAAAATTTTTTGATACGATGAGAGACAAAGGCTTAAGATTTATCAAAAAGCTTGACAGCTGTTGTTCAACTTATGTAACTTGCAATCAATTAATAAATTAAACGCAGTATGTAGATGGAGGTATAATGAAGAAACTTATTTTGCTCTTATTCCTGACGACTGCCATTTTGCCTGCGAATGCGGCCCAGTTCGGGGTCGGCGTTTGCGGTGGAATGAATATCCCGGTTATTCAGCAAGACCAGGGCTCAGGGACCATTTTCGGCCTGAAGGCGAAATTGAATCTCCTGCCGGGGGTCTCGGTGGAACCGAATCTTAATTTTGCTAAATTTGGGGACGCCAAGAAAGATTATGGAACCAGAAAAGGTTCCAAGATAACATCCTATGGAGTCGATGCCATACTGGGCGCCGGCCTTCCGGGTGTGGGGGTGAAGATGTATGGATTAGTCGGCGGCGGCATTTACTCGACAAAGCGAGACAATGACCCGGATGCCACAAAAATGGGATGGGCCGCAGGTCTCGGGCTCGAAGTGGGCTTCACGAGTAAGATTGCTGTAGATATAAGGGGTAAATTGAATGTGATCGGCTCCGAAGGGGGCGGGACAAAGAAATCAGCGGCGCTGACCGGCGGCGTAAACTATTATTTTGGATTTTAGAAGGTGGTGGATAATGATCAAGAAGATTACATGGTTTGCTCTTTTGTCCGCCCTCTTGGCAATACTTATTGTCGGCGGATGCAATCTCGTGACAGGGACATTTGTGGTTGATATAAATGTCAAGAACACCGACATCGTCCCCCACGGTACTTTTGAGTATTTTGCAGTAGATCTAACGACAAATGACACATGGAAAAATCATAAGGATAATATCAAAAACGTGGATAATATCGGTTTTCAGCTTTGGGTGACCAATAACGGCTCGGCAGTAACCTGGGAATTCTATGCTGACACGACATCCGTGTCCCATGCTGATACTTCGAGTATCAGAGCAAATGGCAAACAGATTTTGGCAGGACTTTCTTTGGCTCCGGGAAAGACATATATCGACTGGCCGACTTCCCTCATTTATTTAAATTCCAAAGAGCTTCCAACTTTCAAACAGTGGGTGGAGGCGGGAAAATTTGATATCTACGCTTTGACGGATAAGCTTCCTTACAATGTCACCATTGATTCTGCGCATGTGATTATCACGGTAACGGCTGGGCCATAGCATTCTTAAATTCTTCAAAAAGGGACCCGCCTGGCATGGTGGGTCTTTTTTTTGACACAGTAAATTATGATTCCGGCGCATTTTTTGGCGTAATCGGCGACAGACGAGAATCTTTTGTCGCAGGTTCTATAAAGTATAAGTTATTAAATGACAATCTCATAAACGACCAGACCACTTAGAGTTGTTCAAGTCGTCGCACTTTTTGCGCTTGTGGCCTTTATAAAGACGAGCTGTAAGCTCTCAAGTTTCAGTCTAATTGATTGAGTATTTTTATGTTAGGGAATCACGATTGCAAATCGGCAGATTTGGCACAGGAATTGATTATAAATAACAGCGAAGTTAGTTACTCTTAAATATATATAGTATGGCGGTGAAGGGTATTTAAGAGGTGGGGATGAAGGAGCTCCTTAAGTGAGGGAGGAGCTCCTTTTAATTTCGCCCTTCTTAGACTTTCGCCGCCAAATTATTTCCCGCAAAATCATTTTAATCTAATGTATTCGTATTTGTTGACCAATGGAGTCTTCAATTATATATTCAATCTATGAGTCAAGGGCATGCGGAGCGGAAATCCTCTGATCGCAAATTGGGGGATGAATGGGTAGATTGGGATGGACGGTCAGGTATTGAATCCTCGGAAACCGATTACCGCGTTTTTCTGGGGCTGGCGGTTCTATCAACCATTTTTCTTATTTGTGCCGCCGGCTCATTTTTATGGCTGATCTATCCCCGCTTGATTTCAACCGGCCAGATCGTCGCTAAGATTTTCTCATTCCTATTTCTTCTGTTCAGCGTTGTGCTGATTCTTTGGCTAATTCTATTTGTGCTTTCAGCTATAACAAGATGGCCATCAACGCGGCTGATTGTAATGCCCCGGCTGGTGAATAAACTTCTGGAAATAGCGATGGCGCTGGGAAGGCTTCTGGGCATTTCCAGAGACAGACTGGTCAATTCATTTTTGAAGATTCATAACATTATAATTGGCTCGAAACCGGCGCGAACCGAACCGGACAGACTACTGGTACTCATGCCGAGATGTTTGACGAAGGATAATAACGCGCGGCTTCGCGAATTGCGGGATAAATATCAATTCCAGATGGCGACCGCCGGAGGGGGAAGTGAGGCGCGTATGAAGATCAAGGAAGTTCGACCCCGAGTGGTAATTGCCATCGCCTGTGAAAGAGATCTGATATCGGGATTTAAGGAAGTGAATCCATATATTCCGGTGATCGGTTTTCCAAACCAGAGACCTGAGGGTCCATGTAAAAATACCTGCATCGATCTGGGCAAGATAGAAGAAGCAATCAAGAAGTGTCTTAATTGAAGAATCCGGCCATTGACGGACTGATATAGTATCCCTGAGAGTGTTATCGATTGTGATGGCAGAGAGTTGTTCGCAAGGCAAATTCGTTGACAAATTTCGATAAATGATTAGATTGTCGGCTTGAAAGAATTAAATGGCGGTGTAGCTCAGTTGGTTAGAGCAGTGGAATCATAATCCACGTGTCCGGGGTTCGAGTCCCTGCACCGCTATTATATCTTTTTGACAGATTGCCCGAAC
>CAZCFT010000066.1:0-14464 GCA_964498015.1 uncultured Ignavibacteriaceae bacterium | reverse complement strand
GAAAAATCTTCGACCTCTATACAATTTTCGAACTGAGCCGAAATTTCAACGCCCTTCTAAATTATGAAACCCTTCTGGATTCTTTCCTGCTTACCTCAATGGGGCAAATGAGCGCCGCTAAGGCCACATTGTACCTTCCTCTGGAACTCGGAAGAAAGGAATTCCATCTGGCGCGAGTTAAAGGTTCCCCCCCCTTTCCGAAGGAAGAGATTATCCTTGACCCTGATGGCCACTTCGGGAAATATATTACCGCTCTTAATCGACCCGTCCTAACCGACGAAGTCGCGCGAAAATTTTCCCCTCCGGATGATATCGGCTTTGCAGAATTTTTCCCCTCCGGTCTGGTCATCCCTCTCATTTTCCAGACTAAACTAAGAGGAGTTCTTATACTCTCGGCCAAGGCCTCGGGACAACCTTTCCAAGATGATGATATTGAATTCTTGTCCATTCTTGCCAATCAGACCGCCGTCTCGATTGAGAACGCTAGACTTTACGAATCCGAAATGGATGCTCTCAATAAACTTAAGGAAGCCCAAACATTGCTTCTTCAATCGGAAAGGCTGGCGGCATTAGGAGAGATTTCTGCCAAAGTCGCCCATGAAGTCAACAATCCTCTCGGCATAATTAAGAATTATCTCCTGCTGATAAAAAGAAACTCTTCTGATGACGCCAGAGGGCGCGACTATCTTGATATCGTCAGTCAGGAAATTGACCGAATCGGCATGATTGTCAGACAGCTTCTCGATCTCCGACAACCCCGTGTCATCAAATTTGTCAAAATTGATATAGGCCAAATTATTGCAGATGTCATAGCTATGATGACCCGCCAGATGGAAGAATCCAATGTGAAATTGATTTTCCCTGCTCCTGAAAACACCCCGCTGATTATGGCATGGCCCGATGGCATGAAACAGGTATTTATCAACCTTTTCCTTAACGCCAGAGATGCTATGAAGAACGGCGGAAAAATCGAAATAGCGCTGAGCTGGACTGACCACACAATACGCATAAATGTGGAAGACAATGGCCCTGGAATTGAAGCCAAACATATCCCCCATATTTTTGAACCCTTTTATACAACCAAAGAATTCGGAGGTGGTACCGGCCTGGGACTCTCAGTATGCCACGGGATAATCAAAAACCATAATGGGTCGATAGAGTATTGTAAAAAGGAAAAAGGGGGATATTTTGAGATTACATTGCCTATAGAGCAAAAGGATTTGGAATATGACAAGCGTATCTGAAAAAATACTCGTGGTTGACGACGAAGCAAGGATGTGCCAGTCTCTTTACGAGCTTCTCTCGGCGAATGGCTATAATGTCATTACTACGCAGTCTGGAAATACGGCTATTGAAAAAATAAAATCGGAGCCGTTCGACCTGGTACTATCTGATATTAAGATACCTGACGTTTCCGGTCTTGATATCTTGAAAGCGGTTAAAGATGTTGATCCGGATATTATCGTCATCCTGATGACCGGATATGCTTCGCTGGAATCAGCTCTGGAAGCCATTCGAAATGGAGCCTTTGAATACCTTCTCAAACCGGTCGAGTTTTCCCAACTTGAAATTTCGGTTAGAAGAGGCCTTGAAAAAAGGCAGGCGCGGCTGGCCAGAAAAAGATTACTGAAAGATTTGGAGCTGGCCAATTACAATTTAAATAATCGCCTTCAGGAAATTAATGCACTCTATGAAGCCGGTAAATCACTTGGCTCGACTTTGAAAATTAAGGAACTGCTGAACAAGATTCTCTCCCTTGCGGCCGGGGTAACTGAGGCCGAAATTGGATCGCTCATGTTGATGAATCCGTCCGGTGAATATCTTGCAATTGAGGCTTCGATAGGGCTTGATAGGAATTTAACTGACACGGTTAAACTCCCTATTGGTTCTTCAATAGCCGGTTATGTCGCCAAATCGGGCGCTCCTCTGATAATTGAAGATGTCGAAAAAGATGAGCGATTTAAGAGAATCAATAAGGAACGATATAGTTCATCCTCGCTTCTGTGCGTCCCGCTGAAGGTGACCAACCGAATTCTGGGCGTGATTAATATGGCCAATAAACGCGGCGGTGAGATATTCACTGAGCATGATTTGAAGCTCTTAACCACTTTCGCGGCCCAGGCCGCCGCCGCCATTGATGACGCCCGCCAGTTCGAAAATAATCTTCAGAAGTTAAAAGAATTCTCCATCTTGTTCGAAATCTCCCAGAGGCTTTCGTCGGTAGGTTCGGTCTCCGCCATGAGACAGGTGATTTTCGAGTACCTGAGAAAACTCATGCCGATCAATTTCGCCCTCTGGTTTGAATGGCAGTCTCTGAGCAGAAGCCTCAAGCCGGTCGGCGCCACAGGCACCAAGATACCGTTGACCGACACCGGCTCCATTAACCTGGACAAAATTAAAAGTGAGGAGATTACTCTCGAAAACGCCAGGTTGGACGAAATTGATCTTGAAAATATCCAGACTTTATCATCTTATATGGCTACATTACTTGTTAAGTCTCCTGCTTATCCTCATCCGGGGCCTAATTTTACCGCCCTGCCGGTTCTGCAGGAAGGAGAACTAAGACATATCTACTGTCTTGGCTCTCAAAGCGAACGGCAATATACGATTCAGGAAATATCCCTCGCCCGCCTCGTCATTTCACAGGCGTCCGGTTTCTACGAACGGGAAAAAGCCCTTCTCAATGCCACCCGCCTTCTCACCATGGGAAATATGATCTCCGAAATTTCTCACGATTTAAGAAAACCGCTTACTAACCTTAAGGGATGGATCCAAATCCTGCGCGAAAAATGGCCGCAACTTGCTTCCGATGCCAATTTCTTCAACATAGCTGAAGAGGAAATCCACCGCCTGAACGAACTTGTTAAGGAACTGGTCGATTTCTCCCGCCCCCATAAATATGAAACCGAAATACGGGATATCAGAAAAATTATTGAAAGAGCATCGGAACTGTTAACTCCAGAGTTCAAGAAAAAATCTATTACTTACGAGCATAATTTTGACGACTGCAACTGGGAAATAGCTGTCAATAAGAACCAAATACTGGAGGTTTTTCTAAACCTATTCCTAAATGCCGTTGATGCTATGGACGAGGGCGGCAGGCTTAAGGTCCAGGGTGAAATCGGCCGCCCATCCTTCAAAAAAACAGATTTTCTCGCCATAACAGTCTCCGATAACGGACACGGGATCAAAAAGGAAAACATCCCCAGAATCTTCGAAAGATATTATACAACCAAAGAGTCAGGCACTGGACTTGGTCTGGCAGTAGTTGAAAGAATTATTGCCGCTCATGGCGGAACTCTGAAAGTAGAATCAGAGTGTGGAAAAGGCTCTGATTTTACAATTTATCTCCCCTTATAAAAAAATTGCAAGGATTTGCAAAAAAAGACACAACTTCTGCCATTTTTTGGTTTATATTTGGATGCCTTTGACGATAAATAACCATGAGCGGATCTTTGACTATGAAAAAAGAGAAAACCAAAGTTCTCATAATTGATGATGATCCAAAGGTCAATTGGATATTGACCGAGTCGCTTTCCGCAGATTTTGATTTTGTCTCGGCCAGAGATGGAGTCGAAGGAATTCAGATGGTTTCTACCGAAAAGCCTGACCTTATTTTATTGGATATCAAAATGCCGGGAATGAGCGGGCTTGAAGTCCTTGAAAAACTCAATAAGGCGCCTATTCGACCTGAAGTCATTATGCTCTCAGGGCATGGCGAAACCAAGAATATTGTTGAGTCAATGCATCTCGGGGCGGCGGAATTCATCAACAAACCTTTTGACGTCAAAGAAGTCGAAATACATTTGAACTCAGTCCTCGAAAAGAGAAGACTGTGGCTGGAACTCAAATCCCTAAAATCCGAGCTTAAATCCCGTAATCAATATGAGCAATTTATCGGCGATTCCCCCAAAATGCTACAGGTTAAAGGCATAATCGAGCAAGTGGCGCCATCGGAATTGACCGTTCTGATTCGTGGGGAATCCGGCACCGGAAAAGAAATAGTCGCCAGAATGCTTCATACTCTCTCTGCCCGATCTGAAGAACCTTTTACGAAGGTCAACTGCGCCGCCATCCCCAGAGACCTTCTTGAAGCTGAATTGTTTGGATATGAAAAAGGGGCCTTTACCGGAGCCCATAAGACCAAACCGGGGCGATTCGAAGTCGCCAATAAAGGAAGCATCTTTCTTGATGAAATCGGCGACATGCCTCTTGAGCTTCAATCCAAGCTTCTTCAAGTGCTGGAACAACAGGAGTTTGTTCGGGTCGGCGGAATACACAATATCCATGTCGATGTTAGAATTATATGTGCTACCAACAAGAATCTCGAAGATGCCATTCGCCGACAGCTATTCAGGGATGACCTCTTCTATCGCCTAAATGAAATTTCCGTATTCCTTCCGCCTCTAAGACAGAGACAGGATGACATTTCCCTTCTCGTTACTCATTTTCTTCAAAGATATAATGCCCTGTACCAAAAAAGCTACCCATCGCTTGCTCCCGAGACTATGGCCAGCCTTCTGAATTATGGCTGGCCAGGCAATGTTCGTCAACTCGAAAATCTGATAAAGCAGGTGGTCGTTAGAGGCGATGAATCCATCGTCAGCGAACTTATCTCGAATGGATCAGGCTCATCTCAACCGATATATTCTCAGGAATTGGCAAATGGACATGCCTATGTCGCGGTCGAGGGAACGCCAATCAATAACAATGCCTTCTCTCTCAAACAGAGAGTCGGCGCGGCGATCGCTAGCGAAGAGAGAAAATTGATAGGCGAGGTTCTGAACAAGACCAATTGGAATCGACGGAAGGCGGCCGACCTGCTCGAAATTAGTTATCGCTCTTTGCTTTATAAAATTAAAGAATATAGTCTAAATTCCGCCAAATAGTCTCTCCAAAATTGTGATATCACTGACATATATTTGATATTTCTTTGCCATATTATGGCATATTGTTGCATAATATGACTGCGCTTGCAGTATTTCTTCCACTTGTTAGCTATGGGAACGCTGAAAATTCTCTTCAAATGGAAAAAAGTATTTTCTTTGGCAATAGGACGCCGGAATTGTCATACTGGACTTGGAGTCTGTCTCAAAACGGTCATCTTGTGCCTGGCAGATGTCCTCATCTGCTGGTAAGCTGTTGCGGTACTTAGGCAGATTTGAACTTCTTCCATACACATATTGATTTTTGAGACAGCCTGCTTGATCCAGTATCCAGACGACAGGGAGTGTTGAAAAAGCCCCGCAAATTCGCCGACGGCGAACGGCTGGTCTTGACGAGGCTTCAGCCGAGATGTAACCTGCCGTCCGGCAACAACTTAGTGGGTCGAAAGCCTTGTTGATAAACCCGGCTTTTGACGGGTGGTTTCGACACCTCTTCTAACCACATGAGGGTTTTTCAACACTCCCTATGGTGGGGTTGCGTTTTTGGATTCAATTCAATAAATTACAGGCTGTTAATCATCATTTGGTCAAAATAATAAAATGCCAAACAAAATATCATCCTCTTAACTGAAGAACGGTATGATAATTGCTCCATTTAAGAAGGTTAAATGGATTTAAACTTCTTAGGAGTCGCTTGCGATTGATATCATGGCATATGTTCCGCAAAATCAAGTGACTAACAACGGCTTTGCCGGCCGCATTAATTATGAACTAAAGAGGGCAGAACGATACCGTATTTTTGTTTCCCTTGTCGTCTTCAATATTACTCCCATGCTGGAGTACTTAAGTAGAATCGAAACCAGTCGCCCGAATGTTGATTTTCTTACGGCGATAGGTGAAGTTTTTAGGAAGTCTGTCCGCGAAATTGATGCTGTTTCTAATTCCGGTCGCGAGAGAATTGGCCTTCTTTTTCCGGAGACTCCCCGTCAGGGAGCCGAGGCCGCCGCTCGCCGTATTTCCGACGCTCTTAACATTTTCTATGCTAACTATTTTGGACAGCCCGCGGATTATCCCGTGCCGGTGGAGATTTCATCTTATCCTGACGCGGCAGGCGCTCGTTCACTTGCCAGCTATCTTGACGAATTTACCGAATAAAATTTTTGAAACCCTTCCAAGAACCCAATAAAAAAGCCGCCATGTAAGGCGGCTTTTTTATTAAACCTTCAATATTACCAGCCCATTAATTGCTCAAGATTGCTATTCAGCTTCTCCACCCGCTCCTCAAAATCCGTCTTTCGCACTCTTTCCCTATCGATAACCTCTTCAGGGGCATTTTTCAGAAAATCAGCGTTGGCGAGCTTTTTCGATAACTTTTCAAGTTGATCCTTGAGATTGCCCAACTCTTTTTCCAGCCGCTTTCGTTCCGCTTCAATGTCTATCAGACCCTCAAGAGGAATAAATATCTCAGCGTCCGATATTATGGCCGACGCCGACAATGGCGGTTTCTTTATTTTCTCTCCTATAACAAGCTTATCAATCTTAGCAAGACTCTTAAAATAATCCTGATAATCCTTCAGCAATTTCGCTATTTCTTTATTCTTCGTCCTGATATGAAGATCCGACCGCTTTCCCGGCGGCACATTCATCTCCGAGCGTACAGATCGCACCGCATTGACCACCGTCTGGATCGCATCCAGCGATTTCTCAAGAGTATCATCCTTGTAGAGAGACGTCTCTTCCGGCCACGGACCTAAAACCAGCGTCCTTTCCTTCTCTGGGAAAATCTGCCCAAGATTATCATTTATTTCCTCAGTGACAAAAGGAATAAACGGATGAAGAAGCTTCAATATTTTGTCCAGAACATGCACAGCCACTTTCAGCGATGTTTCGCTTATCTCCTGATTCGGGCTGTCAGGTTTTATCAACTCAATGTACCACGAACAATAATCATTCCAGGTGAAACTGTAAAGGTTCTTAGCCGCGGAAGAAAGCTTGAAATCCCCTATGTCCCGATTCACCAATTCAATGGTTCGTTCCAGACGACTTAATATCCATCTATCGACCAGGACAAGCTCACTTTTGGAAAGAGCATTATAATCAAATTTCTTCTCGCCGACTCGCATCATCACGAATCTGGAGGCCTGATAAAGCTTATTGACAAAATTCCGTCCAATTTCGAAAGTATTTTTTGAAATCCAAGGGTCCTGACCGTCGGGCGTCGCCAGAACTATCGATATTCGAAGCGCATCCGCTCCATATTTATCAACAATCTCCAACGGATCAATTCCATTTCCCAGCGATTTAGACATTTTGATTCCATTGGCATCCCGCACCGTACCATGAATATAGGCGTCATTAAAGGGAATTTCCCCCATAAACTCGTACCCCGCCATCACCATCCGCGCCACCCAGAGAAAAATAATCTCTGATGCCGTCACTAATACCTTTGTCGGATAGAAATATTCAAGAAGCGGATCTTTTTCCGGCCAGCCAAATGTCGAAAACGGCCACAACCATGACGAAAACCAGGTGTCCAGAACATCTTCATCCTGAGTAATCTCACTGCTCGAACATTTGGGGCACTTGGTTGGCTTCTCGGCGGCGACCATCATCTCCCCGCATTCGCAGTAGTACACCGGGATTCTATGTCCCCACCATAATTGACGCGATATACACCAGTCGCGGATATTTTCCATCCAGTGAAGATAGGTCTTCGACCAGTACTCCGGATGGAATTTGAGTTCGCCGTTCTTGACCGCCTCAATCGCCGGCTTTGCCAGAGGCGCCATCCGGACAAACCATTGCTCTGACAAAAACGGCTCGACATCTTTATGACACCGATAGCATGTCCCTATTGCCAGATGATATTTATCAATCTTTTCCAGATGCCCCTTTTTCTCCAGTTCAGCAACCAGCTTTTTGCGGGCATCATATCTATCAAGCCCTTTGAATTTCCCCGCATTGGCATTCAAAGTACCGTCAATATTCAATATATTGATTTCTTCAAGATCGTGCCTCTTCCCGATCTCAAAATCATTCGGGTCATGTGCCGGAGTAACTTTGACCACGCCCGTCCCGAATTCCGGATCAACATAGCTATCCGCAATTATCGGAATCTCGCGGTCGAGAATTGGTAATATCGCTGTCTTGCCGACAAATTTTTTGTACTTAGCATCTTTCGGATTAACTGCCAGCGCCGTATCCCCCAACATCGTCTCCGGCCGCGTCGTCGCGACCGTCAAATACTCATCGCTTCCCTGTAGTTTGTACTTGATATACCACAGCTGGCCGTCTTTTTCCTGATATTCGACCTCATCGTCCGACAACGATGTCTGACAAGACGGACACCAGTTGACTATTCTATTCCCCCGATAAATCAAATCCTTCTTATAGAGACGAATGAAGACCTCGGTGACCGCGCGCGAAAGGGATTCATCGATTGTAAATCTGGTTCTATCCCAATCACAGGAACACCCGATCCGTTTCAGCTGATTTAAGATATAATCCTTGTTCCGATACGCCCAGGTCTTGGTCCGCTCCTGAAATTTCTCCCGCCCCAATTCCCGGCGGGTCTTCCCCTCTTTGGCCAACTGCTTTTCCACCACCACCTGAGTGGCGATACCGGCATGGTCGGCTCCGGGAAGCCATTCCGCCTCATACCCCATCATCCTCTTCTGGCGAATCAGAATATCCTGAATGGTATTATTCAGAGCATGCCCCAGGTGAAGAATATCCGTTACATTCGGCGGCGGGATTACTATTGAATAAGGTTTCTTATCCGTACGAACTTCGCCCCGAAAATATCCGGCCTTAAGCCATCTATCATACAGCTTGTCCTCAACCGTCTTCGGGTCGTACGGCTGAGCTTTTGGCCTTTCTTTTGTTGTCTCTTTTGTCGTCATATTTTTTAAGGTAGAAAGTATACCGACCTCAACTCCCTTTGTCAAGCTGATGGAGTCTCCTTGTTGGTCATCAAATAAGCCTCGCTAATGGGTTGCGTCAGGTCTTGCCGAGGCTTTAGCCGAGGTGTGACCTGACGCCTATCAATGGCGCAGAGAAACTGAACCAATTTGGTTGTCATCCCGACATTTTCCTTTGTATTACCGGACTACCCGCCATATCTTAGCATATTATCGTCACAAAGACAAAAATGAAAAGGAAAATCATATATGTCTGCCAATAAAGAGCCGTTCAACAGCTTACGAGAAATAATCGCCACCCTCCGCTCTCCCGGCGGTTGCTCTTGGGATCGCAAGCAAACCCATAAATCGCTTCTTCCATATCTCATTGAGGAGACCTATGAAGTTGTCGAGGCGGTCGAAAATGAGAATTACAAAGAATTGCAGGAGGAACTGGGCGATCTTCTCTGCCAGATTGTCTTCCATGCCCAGCTGGCCGAAGAGGCCGGAAAATTCAATGTCGATGATTCTATAAACGATATTACTCAAAAATTAATCAACCGCCATCCGCATGTCTTCGGCGAAAAAAAAGACCTCAAACCTCAAGAGGTCCGCGACCAATGGGAGAAAATAAAAATAAATTCCGGCGAAAAAGATTCCGTCATCTCCGGCATCCCCAAATCGGCTCCGGCATTGATTAAGGCTTTCCGCTTTGGCGAAAAAGCCGGCGGCGTTGGCTTTGACTGGAAAAATCCCCAGGAAATTATGCTCAAAGTCAGAGAAGAAGTGGAAGAAATCGAAACGGAACTGTCAAAAAACGATAAGGCTCATCTCGAAGAAGAAATAGGCGACTTCTTATTTGCCACCGCCTCACTGGCCCGCAAACTGGAAATAAACCCCGAGCAGGCCCTAAATCGAAGCCTCGCCAAATTCACGAAGCGATTTGAATATATCGAGCAGAAAGTCAAAGAATCCGGCAAGCGTTTCGGTGATTTCACTCTCGAGGAATTAGAATCCTGGTGGCAGGAAGCCAAGGGATAATCTTTTCAACCGCGCTGGCCGCGTGGCATTCTCAAGTCAATTCACGACAGGGAATTTACTTGGGGATGAATCGACACCTCCCTTTGACTGCGCTGATCAGTCCGCCGAGGCCGATTTCCTGCCATTTTCATTCTTCAAGGGCAGGGCCTGAATCCGCCGCAGGCGGAGAACATCCTGCCGTTTCATTCCGCTAAACCCTACCCCTTCCCCCCATAATCCAGCAGATCCCTCCCCGAATTAACCGCCAGCCCAATCGCCCACCGTGTAATCAGAATCGACGAAAATATCCCACTCACCGGATCAAGCCAATAGAGTCTCCAAAATAATCCTGCCGATAGCGCTATAATAGCCGTGACACTCGTCAGCCCGTCGGCGATCACATGCAAATACGCCGACCGAATATTATGATCGCTATGCTCTTCCTTGTGGTGCAAAAAGACCGCGCTGACGCCATTGACTACTAACCCGATAATCGCAACCCAGATTGCCTCGCCAAATTTGATAACTTGCGGCGCAAAAAACCTCTGCGCCGATTCAATCGCCATCATTATTGCAATTGCCAGAAGAATCAGGGCGCTGGTGTACCCCGCAAGCGAAAGTATCTTGCCTGTCCCCTGCCGAAATTTGGTATTATTTGCTTCCCGGCGCGAATAAATATATGCTATCCAACTCAATCCCAGCGCCGCCGCGTGCGACATCATATGCCACCCGTCCGCCAACAGCGCCATTGATTTGGAATGATACCCAAATGCAATCTCCACTGCCATCGTCGCCGCCGTCAAATAGACAACCATCCGCGTCTTTTTCTCATGAGTGTGATGATGGTCATGATTATGATTATGATTATGGTGATGATGCTGAGAGACTTCCGACATTGGCGGAATATAGCGATTCCCCCGCCTGAAAACAACCCCTTCGGATTTGTTTCGAATTATAAAGTTGCCCGGCGTCTTGTCCGGCAACTGTCGGATGTGACCCCACGCCCATTCCCGCACCCTATTTCTTCCGGTCACTTTATCGGAAATTCATATCAGATTATCATTGTAACTGGCTCTGTTTAGTCTTATAATATTACTCTTGCATAAGTGCAGAAGGTTTTGATATGAATATACTCGAATTCGCTTCACTCATCTGTCTCGGCTCCTTCGGGGCGGGCTTCCTCGGAGCCCTGACCGGCCTCGGCGGCGGTGTTGTAATCGTCCCGATGCTCACCCTTCTTTTCGGGGTCAATATTCGGCTCGCCATCGGCGCCTCGCTTATCTCGGTTATAGCCACATCTTCCGGAGCCGCGGCGGCTTATGTCAAAGAAGGTTTCTCCAATATTCGGATTGGGATGTTTCTCGAGATAGCTACGACGACAGGGGCCATCATTGGCGCTTTGATGCACCCCAAATTGTCAACCGGACTACTGGCCGTCATCTTGGGAATTATTCTGCTCTATTCGGCATTTCTTTCTTCGAGGCCGAGAAAAGATGAGACCCCATCTGACCATCCTGACAAGCTGGCGGTACTCTTGCGCATGCAAGGTTCATATCCCTCACTGGACGGGATCAAAGAATATCAGGTTCGACAAGTCCCGCAGGGATTTGGTTTGATGTTTATCGCCGGCGCGGTTTCCGGGCTTCTGGGAATCGGTTCCGGAGCAATGAAAGTTCTGGCAATGGATCAGGTAATGCGGATACCATTCAAAGTTTCTACCACGACCAGCAACTTCATGATTGGCGTAACTGCCGCCGCCAGCGCTGGAATATATCTGGCGGGAGGATATATCCGCCCAGGCCTGACTATGCCGGTTGTGCTGGGAGTCCTTGCCGGATCACTTGCCGGAGCTAAAGTGCTGGTAAAAACAAAAACCTCAAAATTGCGCATCGTTTTTGGCGTTGTCGTTTTCATTCTCGCCGTGGAGATGATTTACAATGGTATCACCGGGAAAATCTAATATGGAAAATCAAAAGAACAATTTCACCAACGCCAAATTGGAGAATACCATCGGCAACCTTCTTCGCTACGGCGTCCTCCTCTCTGGGGTTGTTGTTCTTGCCGGTGGAATATTATATCTGATTAAATATGGAACGATGACTCCCGATTACGTCAATTTCAGATTAGCGCCCGAATCGCTTAGGGGAATCGGCGGAATTTTCGCTCA
The DNA here is from genome assembly GCA_964498015.1 of uncultured Ignavibacteriaceae bacterium. Classification (GTDB taxonomy): domain Bacteria; phylum Zixibacteria; class MSB-5A5; order GN15; family PGXB01; genus CAWEZN01. Next base: position 2,492 of record CAZCFT010000066.1, on the reverse strand, counting down.
GGCTTTCCAATTTCAGGCCGCCGGGCTAATACAGCTTGGACTTCTGCTTCTAATAGCGACACCGGTCGCGCGGGTCGTTTTCTCTGTATTCGCCTTTTTCCGCCAGCGCGATTATCTCTATATGGTTATTACTCTGATTGTCCTCGCAATCCTTCTTTTCAGTTTCTTCCTCCTGAATCTATAAAAATACTTCCCCGCCGCTCAGGCAAGTAGGTGTAGGGCAGGATCTGAATCCGCCGCAGGCGGAGAACATCCTGCCAAGGCGCCTTAGCCCGTTCTCGATGCATGATGCCCCCAGACCTGTCATTCCGGCCCTTGAGCCGGAACCCAGTATTCAAGTTGCGCGGGCTCCTGCCGAGACCCCGTCAAGGTGTGACCCCGCGCCTCTTATGCGGCCGCCATTTTCAAATGCCCTTTTCCCCCCTCTACCCATTTGGGAGAGGGGTTAGGGGTGAGGGATATACAATTTCACCACCAATCCAATGTTGTTTCCTCCCCCCGCCCCCTTATAAACGAGTTCGTCTTACCCCCGCCAGCCGTACATCGCACCCTATGCATGTACACAACTGGCGCATATTTTCTGCCGAATTATCTTTTGGGTATTTGCTAAGCCGCGCGCAGGGAATCGACTATTTTCAGCCGCGACGCTCGCACCGCCGGAAGGAATCCGCCGATGATTCCCATTATCAACGCGAACACGAAGGCAGAAATGATAATGCCGGACGATATTTCGAAATTAAAAGCCAGTTCCGAAAATGTATCCCAGTTGAGCGTGGATATTCTCACAAATCGCAGGAAATAGGCGGTGACAAGGCCGAGCATACCACCAGCCAGCGAGATGAAGATAGATTCCGTAAAGAATGTAAATAATATATTCATCCGTCCAAAACCGAGCGCTCGCAATGTACCGATCTCTCTGGTGCGATTGGCGACCGAGGCGTACATAGTTATCATCGCCCCGACAATCGCCCCCAGGCTGAAAACCATACTTATGACAGTACCGGCGATATTCAAAAAACCGCTCATGGTACGCGATTGAGCGGCATAATATTCTTTTTCACGGCTGACATCAATCGTCAGACGACGGTCATTTTCCAGTCGATTTTTCAGACCGGAAAACTGACTTGTATCGGCCATCCGAAACGTGAGCGAAGAGTACACCGGCCTCCGGAAGGCATCCGACATCTGCACTATGTCGCCCCATATCTCGGAATCATATCCGGAGTTCTGCGCGTCAAAAATCCCGACGATGGTCCATTCCCTCCCCCCGAAACGCGCCCTTTCTCCCAGACCGCACCCGGCAAATCTCTGCGCCGCCGATTTACCCGCGATAATTTCCGATCCGGCATCCTGCCAGAGCCTACCGGCAGTCAATTTGACTTTTGGTCTCAACTCCCAGGATTTTGGCGTAATGCCTCGGACAACAACATTGCTCATAGAGCTGTCGGATCGACTCAGCAGGCTGATAAGTACATAGATTTCGTTTGTAAAAAGCGGACTATTATCGCTGGCACGAGCTATTTCAGGCGAAGCGCTGACTAACTGCGCTTGGTCATACATGATTATCGATTGCACTTCAGTCTGAGATGATCTGCGGATGACGACCACATTATCGTCCGAACCCGTGGCGACAAGTGTAGCCCGAAGCCCGTTGGAGAGCATTTGCGCTCCGACAAATACAAATACAACCAGCCCCACACCCAGGATAGTGAGCGCCGATGTTATCTTATGCCTCGAGATATTTCTTACAGTATAATTAATTGGAATCAGCGGCATAAACTTTCTCTCACTCAACGACCCTGAGACCATCAACAATTCGGATATGCAATGCCCTCTGAATCGGAAAGATGGATGCGCCAAAACCTACTATCACGGCTGTCGCCATGCAGGCAAAATATGTGATGAAATCAGCCTTGAAGATGGGGAAAAATTGACCGATAGCGACCGCCACAACGCCGCTTACGATTTTCAGAAGCGCCATTCCGATAACTCCGCCGATGCATGCCATCAGAAGCGATTCGCCGAGAATCAATCCGGCAAGATGATACTTCCTGAAGCCGAGCGTTCTCAAAAAGGCATGCTCCGAAACCCTCTCCCTGGCGGTCATAGCCATCGTATTGGCCAGAACCAGCAAAATCACCCCAATAATCAGATAAGAAATAATCCTGAGACCAATAATTATAGCGCCGGTCATCTGAATAAAGCTCATCTGGAATTCTTTTTCTGTCTCCGTTTTCGTTTCGGCAAGGGAATTTTTGAAACGAGCGTCTATGGCGGCCCCGATTTCAGCCGAGCGGGCAGGATTATCTATTTTCAGCGCATACCAGCCTATCTGCCCCGCCCGCCCCGGCATATCTCTTTTCACAACTTCATCGACATAATCGAAGTGCAGAAGAAACATTGTCTCATCGGTGATCTCCTCTTTGCCGGCATAAATTCCCCTGATTACACAATCCCAATTCCCCGGATAAATTGTCCCAATCAAAGTAACT
>CAZCFT010000065.1:0-14479 GCA_964498015.1 uncultured Ignavibacteriaceae bacterium | reverse complement strand
ATGACGATTTGGGGTTACTTCTCTCCATTATCAAATGCTTCATATCCATCAGAGGTCTTTTCAACAGACCCCTCGCAATGCGCGAAGCCAGACGTCATCGATGCTCGGCCAAATGGTTCCCCATAAGTTTCTATTCTTAAAGAGCCTAAACTCTTTCAATACCTTATCGGTATTCTATTATAAATTTTCACTGGAAAGGCAAATTGCTCAAAAGGAAAAATCAGGACAAGCAACTTATTCTTGGGTTGGCCGTTTTATTACATAACTTTCAATTTCTTGCGATTAGAAAGGATTACAATTATGAAACCAAGCAGAATCACCGCCGGATTGGGCATAATCCTTATCGTACTTGGGATTTTTGGAATCATCAGCTCATTAAGTATCGCCGGGTTTGTGCCGCTTCTGATTGGCGGCTCGCTGGTATATCTGGCGATCAATCGCGGCAGAATTGCGACACTTGTTTTTGGCCACACATGCATTGTTGTTGGAGCGTATTTAATTACGTGGGGAGTTTTATTACTTCCATATTCGGAACCAAAGATGGCGCACATATTCGGACGTCCCCTCTTCTGGGGAATCTTTTCGCTTATGGGAGGAGTCTGCGCCATTTTCCATGGTTTCTGCCGATGCGTTACCAAGCAAGTGGATCAATTTGAAGGGTTTCCGCAAAATAGGAACAGCTTAAAGTAGATCAGGCGCCCATTTATCAAGTTGATTTTGATAAATATGCAGGATGGACTTAATTTTGAATTAATATCCCGCGCTGGCAATGGAAATTTTTGATTTTGGCGAAGGATTTATGGCAAACCGCTAATATGGATAATCTTCTTGATATTCTCAGCGAACGGAGGGTGATAATTGCCGACGGCGCCATGGGAACGATGCTTTTTCAGCGGGGATTGAAGCCGGGAGACTGTCCGGAAAAAGTCAATCTTGAGCATCCGAAGATAGTTGAAGAAATAACCAGGCTCTATATCGAAGCGGGAGCGGAAATAGTCCAAACCAACAGTTTTGGCGCCTCTCCCCAAAAGCTTAAACCGTACCATCTTGCTGATAGCGCTGAGCAGATAAATACCGCCGCAGTCCGGATTGCAAGAAAAGCCTCACAGGGAAAAGCTTTTATAGCGGCATCATGCGGCCCCAGTGGCAGAATTCTAAAACCGTATGGGGATATCGAACCTGAGGAAATTTATGCCGGATTCGAAAGACAGATAAGCGCCCTTGTTTCGGCGGGAGCGGATATGATATCCATTGAAACTATGACAGATATCACCGAGGCAAAGCTGGCTGTGAAGGCGGCCAGGGCAGTATCCCCCTCAATTCCGATTTCTGCATGCATGACCTTTGATTCAACTCCCAAAGGCTTTTTCACAATTAGGGGAGTGACTATCCAGCAATCGGCAGAACAACTCGCCGAGGCCGGCGCTGACATAATCGGCTCAAACTGCGGTAACGGGATTGATAATATGATAGCAGTCGCAAAGCAGTTGAGGCAATTTATCGTATTGCCCATCCTCATTCGGTCTAATGCGGGAATTCCGAGGATAGAAGATGGGGAGGCGGTATATCCCGAGACTCCGGAATTCATGGCGGCGAGATGCCGGGAGCTGATTGAATTGGATGTGAAAATAATAGGCGGATGTTGCGGAACCACACCGGCGCATATAGCGGCTATTAAGCGGGTTGTCGTAAATTATCGTTAAAGGCATGATGAAAAAAATTGATTGCTAATCGGCCAAAAGATAAGCGGCGGTCAAATCGTAAGCTATTATTATTCAATCGCTTGCAACTATTGATTCAGCCTGTCATTTCGGCAAAATTATAAATATCAGACCCCCTATCTGTAGATTATGCATTTTTTTATTGACTTATCGATAGCAAATTGTGCAATCTTAGGCAAGATTTCGAAAGTAATTTAAAGTAATTTATTACAAGGAGGTTTTTTTGAACAGAAAAGGCATAATTGTGGCAACCCTTTTGGTCATAATTGCCGCATCGGTGGGCGCCGTAGATTGGCATGGTATGACCGGTGTTGGAATTCGCGGCCCGGTCTTCATACCGATGTTCAAGGGCGCTGAATTCGAAAAATTCGGTAAACAATATGAACCTTTTATGATGGGTCTAAACGGAGCGCTTGAACTCAAATATGGTCTTTCCAACCGTCTCGTACTCTCCACTGCCGCCGCGCTTTTTAAAACCTACGACGACACCTGCGCCACCTGCGATCAGTCAACATCCTTTATGAAAAAGGACAACGCCTATGCCAAGTTGACCGCTTTGAGCATTGGGATAACCCTGCAGTATTATTTTAGACCGGACCAGAAAGTCCAGCCGTATCTATTGGCCGGATTGGGAACGGACTTTTGGAAAATCAAAAGCTCTCCGTTCGATTCGGGCAAAGCGGATGGCCGAATTCAAGATTTCACCGTTAAGTATGGCGCCGGCGTGAATTTCTGGCTTAGTGAAAAATTCGCGCTGGATCTGCAGGTCCGCATGACCAACGAGATACCCAAAGTGAGTTCCAACATTCAGAGCGGCTTCTATGGAGCTAATGAATGGAAGCATGGGGCATCCCGTCCATTTAACGGGTACCTTGAACCGTCAATTGGGCTTACATATTTCTTCGGCAAATATATTCCAGGGGCCGCTCCTGCGCCGGTTGTGGAGCCCGATAAAGACTCCGATGGCGACGGTGTCTATGATAAGTCTGATAAATGCCCCAACACGCCGCGCGGAGCCATTGTTGACAAAGATGGTTGCCCCATTGATTCGGATAAGGATGGCGTTCCTGACGGCATCGATAAATGCCCCAATACGCCCGCAGGCGTGAAGGTTGATGCTTTTGGATGTCCTCCGGAAGAAGCCGATTCTGACAACGACGGCGTCCTCGATACGAAGGATAAATGCCCAAACACGCCGGCGGGAGCGAAAGTTGATGAGAACGGTTGTCCCCTTGATAGTGATATGGATGGCGTGCCTGACTATCTTGATGATTGCCCGAATACTCCAATGGGAGTCAAAGTCGATGCAAAAGGGTGTCCTATTGTGAGCCGCATCACTGAGGCAATTACTCTGCATATAAATTATGCGAGCAATTCCTTTGAACCAGATAGTCTGGCGAAACCTCAATTGGATTCGGTTGCCGAAAAAATGATCGCTTACCCGGATATGAAATTTGTAATCAGCGGCTATACCGATAGCAAGGGAAAGGCAGCTTACAACCTGACTCTTTCTCAGAAGCGCGCCGATGGGGTAAAGACTTATCTTATCTCAAAGGGCGTTTCGGCTGACAGAATGGATGCAAAAGGTTTTGGCATGGATGCCAAATACTTTGTGGCGGATAATGCCACCGCCGAAGGGCGACGCCAGAATCGCCGAGTCGTTATAGAGTCCATTAAATAGACGACATCAGAAAAGATTCTGATTTCAAAGGGTGGTCGATGCCTAATCGACCGCCCTTTTTGTTTCAATTTTATCTTGCCACAGGTGGCGGGAGACCCTATTCTTGAATTAGACCAATGAATAGTTGATTTGTCTAAATAAACAGGAACGAAATATTTCCGTTATAGTTAAAAGGATTTAGAATGGATAAGTTTTTAATAAAGGGCGGCAGAAAGCTTTCTGGAAGCATTAAAACCGACGGCTCCAAGAATGCTGGTCTGCCCATTATTGCAGGTACAATTCTAATTGCTAATGGCGAAACGACTTTGGAAAATGTCCCCCCCCTTAGGGATATGTTTACCCTCAAAAAAATGATGGAACATTTGGGCGCGGAAGTCGAGTACGACCCCAAGGCAATGAAAATGCGAATTGACAGTACAAATATCAATGAAAATACTGCCCCATATGAGCTAATGCGCCAGATGAGAGCGTCATTTTTGGTTTTAGGACCTCTTCTGGGGAGGCTGGGCGAGGCGAGAGTCTCCCTTCCGGGAGGCTGTTCACTGGGGGCAAGACCGGTGGATTATCATATTAACGGCTTCAGGTCCCTCGGCGCCGAAATCAAAGAGGAAAGCGGATATGTGGTTGCAAAGGCAAATCCACTGAAAGGTGCTACAATCCATTTTGACCGCCCCTCTCATACGGGGACCGAAAATATTATCTTTGGCGCTGTTCTGGCGCATGGAACTACTCGCATAGTTAATGCAGCTTGCGACCCTGAAGTGGTCGATGTCGCCGATTTTCTTAATTCAGCGGGATCCAAAATCCACGGCGCTGGGACTTCAACTATCACCATCGAGGGTGTCAAAAGCCTTAATCCGGTGAAATATAAAGTCTCCGGTGACAGACTCGTTTCCGGCACATATATGTGCGCGGCCGGTATCACAGGCGGGGATTTGGAAATCACTGGGCTGAATCCCTTGCATCTCACTATGGTTTCACGTAAGCTTTACGAAATGGGATGCGTGGTTATAGAAGGCAAGGACCGCATTAGAGTGAAAGGTCCCAAAAAACTTAAGCCGGTGAGAGTGGTGACCTTCCCCTTCCCTGGATTTCCAACTGATCTTCAGGCCTGCATAATGGCTCTGGCTACTGTCGCCGACGGAACAAGCAATATCAAAGAGACAGTTTTTGAGGATCGATTCAATCATACTATGGAATTGCGGCGGCTCGGGGCTGATGTTTCTGTCACTTCTGACGAGGCAATAATCAAAGGGGTCGAGAAACTGAAAGGAACTTCGGTAATGGCCTCGGACATAAGAGCCGGCGCTGGCCTCGTGCTGGCCTGTCTGTCCGCTGAAGGAACGAGCGAAGTGTTGCGAATTTACCATGTTGACCGGGGATACGATAGGCTGGAGGAGAAGCTTTCGTTACTGGGAGCCGATATCAAAAGAGTGAGCGAATAAGAAGATTGGAAGTCGAATCGTTCTAATTATTATGAATCAATATATCGCGAGCAAATAAAATGAGAAAAAGCATCATTTCAATAATCTTAATTGCAGTGATTTTGGCCCTCCCAGCACATGGGCAGGAAACATATTTCGGCAAGAACAAAGTCCAATACAAAGGATTCACCTGGCAATATATCCAGACGACGCATTTTGACATCTATTTTTATAATCACGAGTACCAAACTGCAAAATTTGCCTCAGATGTCTTGGAATCGGCCTATGTGGTAATCTCCGAACAGTTGCATTATCGAATCCACCGCCGAATCCCTGTCTTTCTCTATAATTCACCTAACGATTTTCAGCAGACTAATATCATTGCCGATTTGATTGAGGAAGGAATCGGAGGCTTCACAGAGGCCTTCAAGAACAGAATGGTTATTCCTTTCAACGGCTCCCGCGAGGATTTTCGTCATGTCTTGCATCATGAACTAACCCACGCCGTTGTTTATGATATGATATTTGGAAATATCTTTTCCTCGCTATTATCGCGCCAGCGGCTGTTTGACCTGCCGCTCTGGTTCGCAGAAGGGTATGCTGAGTACAGCTCCCGCTATGGCTGGGATTATTCGGCAGATATGGTTATGCGCGATGCGACTATCAATAATTATCTTCAGCCGCCCGATTATTTAGGCGGATATTTGGCCTATAAAGAGGGTCAAGCATTAATCAAATATATCGTTGATAATTATGGCGAAAAAAAATTGGGAGAAATTCTTGTTAAAGGAAAAATCCATCTCACAATGAACAAGGCCCTTAAAGCCTCAAATAATATGAGCCTCGAGGATTTATGGAAGAACTTTTCGAAGGAAATGAAACGACGCTACTGGCCCGAAATCTCCAAACGAAAAGAGCCCGGAGAGATCGCCAAGGCGCTTACTGATCATGAAAAGGACGGTTCCCATTTCAACGAAAAACCTATTTTCTCTCCGCGAGGGGATCGGCTGGCCATTTTTTCAGATAGGTCTGACTATTCTGAAATCTATCTGATTTCCGCTATTGATGGAAAGGTGATCGAGCGACTCGTGAAAGGGGAGCGAACCGGCGATCTCGAATCTCTTCATTCGTATCTCTCCGGAATTGCTTTTTCTCCGGATGGCGACAAAATAGCTTTTGTGGCTAAATCTGATGGAAAAGATGCCTTATTCTTTCTAACCATCAATAATAAAGAAATCTATAAGAAGAAATATTTTGACTTTAATAGTATTTTATCTCCTGTATGGTCTCCTGAGGGCAATAAGATCGCCTTCTCGGCGCTGACAGGCGACAGGCGGGATATTATTGTTTACGATTTGCAGGGAGACAGCGCTTATAATTTGACCAAAGATGATTACGATGATATTGACCCATCATGGCGCCCCGATTCCAAAACCCTTTTCTTCTCATCTGATCGCCCACATCCTGACAATAATTTCGTGATAGATAGTCTGCAGTGCCGATCGGGCGATTCAATCGATTACAGCTCTATCCATAATAAATTTGGATTCGGCAATTATGACCTTTTTATGCTGAATACCGAAAACGATTCAATTACACCCTTCCATACCGGCCCCGGACAAAACCGGGAACCATCCGTATCTCCCGACGGCAAAAAAGTATGTTTTGTCTCCAACCGGAATGGAATAGATAATCTCTATATCAGCTATATAGACTCCTCAGCGACATTCGCCATCACCGATATTTTGACCGGCGCCGGTTCCCCCTCATGGTCTCCGGACGGCAAAGAGATTGCGTTTTCGTCGTTCAATAAGGCGGGATTTGATATCTTTTTAATCAACGACATCAAGGCCGCCGGAGACAACGGCATACTATTGCCGACCGATTTTGTACTGGGTAAATACAATAAAAAGCCTGAACCTCCCTCGCCGGGTGAAATAAAGGATACTCTGAAGATGACCGCTGATACCTCAGTCGTCGTGGCTCCTTCTGCCGATTCGATAAATCAGACAGATAGCGGTCGTGTCGTTTCCGACACTGCCATTGCCAAAGCGCCCGCTTCGGATAGCAGTCGTATCGAGGATGGCGATTATGTCTTTGTCTCGAAAGAGGATGAGAAGAAAAAAGAAGACCCGCTGTCAGGCATTTTTAAGGATGTCCCCGATTCAACTATGAGCGGGAAAAATTATATCACTCCCGAAGAGCAGGCGATATTTGATTCAGTCTCCAGTACAAACAAATTACCCGATGGCGAATATAAGGTTCATGATTACCGTGTCAAATTCACTCCGGACTATGTCAACGGCGGATTCTCTTATGACACTTTTTTCGGCCTGCGCGGCCAGTCAGCCTTTGTCTTCTCCGATTACCTTGGCGATCATCAGATATATCTCTTGACCGATTTGGTGAACACTATAGACCAATCCAATTTCCAACTTTACTATTTCTATAATCGCGCAAGGACCAGCCGCGGCTTCGGAATATTCCATACGAAGAATTATTATATCGATTCCGACAATCATCTGTTCTCTGACCGCTTCTATGGTTTTCAGACTTATCTGTCTCGGCCCTTTTCCAAATTTTTCCGGGCGGAGCTGATGGGCTCGCAGATTTTCATCGACAGAAATTATCATGATAATAATGATTCCCGTCCCAGCCGCTCGACGAAGGTCACAACCGGGACTCTTTCGCTGGTGCAAGACAACATTCTCTGGGGCGTGACCGGCCCTCTGAATGGCCGTCGTTCGCGAATCAACCTCAGCGGAGCGGTTGATCTTTTTGACAGCGCCAAGATGTCATTTTATTCGACAGAAATCGATTATAGAAAATACTGGCATATTAAAAGCCTCTTTTCGGTGGCGTTCCGTTTGTCGGGGGGAGCTTCATGGGGCAAGACGCCCAAGAGATATTTCCTCGGTGGAACCACCAACTGGATCGGCCAGACAGTCGTCAATGCGGAAGTTTACGATGTGAAAAATCTTTATTTCTCCGATGTGGTCACTCCCCTGCGCGGACTCGGTTATTACCAGCTTTCCGGTACCAGATATTTTCTATCCAACTTCGAATTCCGTTATCCCTTTATTGATTATCTAAAAATGAATTTCCCTCTCCCCTTTAGCATTCGTTATGTCACCGGCGCTATTTTTTATGACATCGGCTCCGCCTGGGATAATGACAAAACTTTCAAAGGAGGCTCAACCGAAGGCGGCGCTCATCTGCAGGATATAAAATCATCTTTTGGATTCGGGATACGCGCCAATCTTGGATTTCTTGTCCTGCGTTATGATCTCGCCTGGCTGACTGATTTTAATTCAGTGGCCGCACATCCTCGGTATTATTTTTCACTTGGCGCAGATTTCTAAGTTTGATCCGGCCATATTTTCTTGATTCTGGGCCTTGCCGGGAAAAAGCTTGCCCTTTGTGCGAAAATTCTCATCTACAAGGGCGGCGCCAACCCGATCTGCCCCTGATTCGCCGACTCAAAACACAAATAAATCGTACCGGCCAGGCTTGACCGGCCATCTTCTGAATTTCCTTAGTTTTCCGCGGAGCCATCCCAAATTACATCCAAAAATGTGATTGATATAAAATACAGTTGCACATATCTTAATGCAGGAAATCGCCACCGATGATAAAATGACTGAAAAGGGCAAACAAAAAGCTCCTCCAATAAGGGGGACTATGATTCATAAGACCGAACGTTCCGGCGCGGCCGTCCTAATGCACTGGATGCGCCAAATCATTGATGAAAAAGATATTGATCTGGGGATGCCGGACGTAGAGACCGGCGCCGCCGACCGCAAAATGCCGGATATTGTTATTTATGAATCACGCCGAAGCAATAATGTCTTGTGCGTAATAGAAGCCAAACCGCCGCACTTTGATGTTTTCAATGAAGAGGAATTAAAAGAGCCGGCACGAAGAAAAGCGGTCGAAAGAAAGGCGAAATATTTTGCCCTGACGAATTTTAAAAAGCTTATTTGGTATAGTACAGAAAAGGTGAATGCCAATCTTGGTGAAGAAGAACAGATAATTTGGCGATATAGCTTATCTGACTTGCCCGATGTCAATAGCTTGGAAGCGACTCGATATGCCGAACCGACCAGGAAGGCTTTAGAGGAATTCCTGGTTAAACTCTGGTCGGTATGGACCGGTAAAGAAGCCGAGCCTAAGCTTCCTATCGATGAACTTTTGACTTTGCGCTTATATGAAAAAATTCAGATTCTTGCAGTATATTATCGCGTAATAATCGAAAAACGCTGTGAGGAAAACAAGGAATTTCGGATTAAGCTACGGCATTGGTTTATACAGCAGCAATGGAGCTTCACTGGCCAACCTCAGGACTTTGACAAAATAGCCCATCAGGCCGCATATCTTTTGGTTATCAAAATTCTATTCTATAATGTTCTAGCTACGAAGAGACCTGATGATCTCGCGCCACTTGATATGCCGGTCGTCTTGGTTAAAGGGCGTCATTGCCAGAGGCAAATGCAGATTTATTATGACGAAGTTCTGGAAATTGATTACGAGCCGATTTATTCCAATAATTTTATAGATTCCCTCTGTTTTCCGGACTCCAGAGAAGTACTGAAGGAAATTAGGGATTTAATTTTAACTCTTGGCAAATACAACCTTTCCAAAATCAGCTACGACGTTATCGGGCGAATTTTTGAACGACTGATTCCGCCCGAAGAACGACATAATCTTGGGCAATACTTCACCAACTCCGATGTCGTGGATCTGATCTTAAGATTCTGCAGCAATCACGAAGACGATATTATTCTGGATCCTTCATGCGGCGCGGGGACATTCCTTGTTCGCGCCTACTATCACAAGAAGATGATGAATCAGCGAAAAAGCCATACCGAACTTCTGCAAACTCTCTGGGGAAATGATATCGCCAAATTTCCGGCGCTCTTGTCGATAATTAATCTTTGTATTCGCGATCTGAGCGTCGACAAAAATTACCCGAATATTCTGCATGAAGACTTCTTCGCGCTTGAAATGGGTTCCAATGGTTTTAGAGTGCCCGAAAAATACACTCAAAAGCCGACTCCAAGTATGGGCATTGTCGGCAGGGTGATGACACCGCCGGCCATATTCGATGCTATCGTCGGCAACCCCCCCTACACAAGACAGGAAGAAATCACCGAAATTGCGCCGGGAGACAAGGACTATAAAGAAAATCTCATAAGCAAGGCGCTTCTTGGCATAAACGGTAAGAGTGTCGCCGCAATCGGCAAACGCGCCGGCATTCATGCTTACTTTTTTATTCATGGAACCAAGTTTCTCAAGGATGGCGGGCATTTTGGTTTTGTGGTTTCCAATTCATGGTTGGATGTCGATTATGGAAAAGGATTGCAGGAATTTTTTCTCCGAAATTATAAGATTATTGCCATTATTGAATCAAAAGTCGAACGTTGGTTTGAACAGGCAGATATAAACACCTGTATCATAATCCTTGAAAAATGCAAGAATGAAAAAGAGCGGTCTGATAATTTTGTCCGCTTTGTCTATCTTAAAAAACGTCTCGCCGACTTATTTCCGCCGGCTGAAGATGAGTGGGATAAGCAACTGCACCGTACCAATGCCATCGACAACATGAAGAAAACCATCCTTGCCCACGATACATTTTATGAAAATGAGGATCTAAAAATATATCCCAAGAGCCAAAAAGAGCTCTGGGAAGAGGGTTTTGATCCGTTTGCGAATGAGTATGCCGGGACAAAATGGGGAAAATACTTGAGGGCCCCTGCCATTTACGATACTATTATCAAAAAGGCGGGCAAAAAGATAATCGCTCTTTCGAAGATCGCTGAGGTTAAGCGGGGTTTTACAACGGGAGCTGACCCCTGGTTCTATGTCGAAGATGTTACAACCGAAGTGGAGTCTGCGGCTTTTGAAAAAATGATTTTGTCTAAAAAATACAGGGGGAATCCAGCGAATATAAGAGTGATTAAGAGCGGTGATGGATCGAAATGGTTGGTTGAGAAAAAGTATTTAAGAAAAATCATCAGAAATCCAGAAAAATACAAGACGACTTTGATTAATAGTAAAAATATTGATGGTTATGTCTTGATTGTTGATGAGCGTCCTGAAAAACTTCGTGGAGGGTTAGTTCAAAGATACATTCATCATGGCGAAGTCAAAAAATATAGAATGGGTAAAGAAAGAGAAATGATACCATCGGAAACAAAAACCTGTGCCTCAAGACAGCATTGGTACCAATTGCCCGACATCAGACCTGCCCGCATTTTATGGCAGAAGGCCGTAGACATAACGCATAGGCATTATTTGACTTCAGCCGAAGTCCTTGCCAATCAACGTTTCTACGCCATTTACCCGATGAACGATGAAAATATAGAGGTTTTGGCTGCTGTTCTAAATTCCACTATTTTGGTTCTCTATCAAGAATTTCAAAGAGCCAATCTCGGCTTGGGCGCCCTTGAGGCTACAGTTGAAGAAGTTGTAGGCATGCCAATAATTGACCCCAGGCCTATCAGAGGTGCAAAAAGAGAAAAATTGCTTAGGGCATTTTTTGAACTTGGTCATAGGGAAATCAATTCCATCTTCATTGAACTCGGCGCGCACGCCCCGGAAGATGTCACGCTTGAAAATGTCCAGCCCGACCGACGGGAACTGGATAAAATCATCATGGGTGATATCCTTGGACTTTCGGAAGAAGAACAGCTGGAGGTTTATAGGGCCGTAATTGATCTGGTGAAATCGCGAATCGGGCGGGCGCGAAGCGTGCAGAAGAAAAACAAATCCAAAAATGGTATAGATTATGAATCTTTTACCGAATCCATTATGGACCGCATTGGACCCGATACTCTTGGTAAATTCTATCGAGAAAATATTCTGACATTGAAGCCTCTGATTATCAAGGAATTGCCGTCCTTATCCGGCAAAATCAAAATCGACCACCGTCTTTTTGAATGGCGGCTCTATTGCGGGAAGAAATTTGTGGAATGCCGTTCTGAACTTGAAGCGCGATATCTTCGCGTCTTTATAGATACCGGGATGGAATCAGTCAAGCTCCCCGAAAATGATAAGCTTCTCGAAAATCTGGTCCCACAGTTGGAAGAAATAAAAGGCAGAATGGAAGCTTCCATAAAATCCGAATTAGAATCTATAATGAGCGCCAAAACCAGAGAAAGATTAGGCCATCTTCTCTGGGCCAAAATTATCAAATAATTTTCCCTTGCATCCAAAACTTCCAGCCGCAGTAGTAGTCGCGGTCGCCGCTGTCGGGCGGGCAAGCGATACATTCAACTTTTATCCGCGGGTCGATGACCCTCGCAAATTCGGCGTACTCGACAATCCCAACCAACTTGCACGGAAAAAGCGACAGATTTTTTCGCCTTCGCGCCGATTGCACCCTACAATCGACCATTTTGAAAATAAATGAATCCTCTCCCTCATCGACAAAAACCTGCTCATTTAAGAAAGCATAAAGCCGAAATCCCAGAGCCTTTTTCAGCGCGGGAAGGCCTCCATTAGGCGGAATTTTATGTCGCTCCATAATCCGCTTCGCTTCTATTTTTGTGAACTGCTCCCAGGTTTTTGTGTCCAATTTGATCGCGGTCTCCATCCCACATTCCTGTTCTATGGCTTGAAACCAAAGCCCATCATGCGCCAGCCAGTTCTTGGCGAAATCGATGAGCATTGATTCAAGCGTTTCTCGGGGGATGCCTCTCAATCTGTTATTCATCCTTTATCCTCTATTGTACTTGATGCGGTTTAGCTTTATCTCCAAACACGTTTTTCTGCCGCCAGCTTCGCAATATTTGAAGTCACCAGCATAATCTAACAAAAAAATTCCTTGCAAAAAACGGCGAAATGAATTAAATCAATATCAAGTAATACTTTAATGATATACTGATAAAGATGTTTGGACCTAAGAAAAAGAAGCGCTTGTCTCTGCCGCTTCGCTCCGAAGGGGCGCATTCGGTCGCGCACAAGGATTTGATGCAGAGACTCTCCAACAGCGGCAATAGAATCAGGCGTGCCATGTTTCGTATTCTGGCGGCCGTCGCGCTTATCTTTCTCGGATATACTTTTTTTGGCGGCGCTTATGGATTTATGCGGATTGCCAGACTGCATGCCCAAAAAGATAGAATTATGAAAGCAAATCATCAACTGCTGGTCAAATTGATCACCTCTGATATCACCCGCAACCGTCTCGAAAATGATCTCAACTATATCGAATATATCGCCCGCACCAGGCATCATTTCTCCCGCCCGGGAGAAACTATCTACCGATTCAAAGAATAATTCCTGATGCCGCAGGTTAAATCAGAGGGGATAATTCTCAAATCCGTCAACTGGAAAGAGAATTCCCGGATAGTTACTTTTTTCACTGATAACGCCGGGCGGCAGTCGATAATCGACCGCGGCGGAAGGTCACTCAAAGCGAAAAGGGGAAGGCTCCAGACATTCAGTCGCATGGAGATTCAATATTTCAAGTCGGAGAAATCTGGCGCCGGATATCTGTCCGAAATCGAACTTCTGGAATCATTCCTCTTGGAAAAAGATGGCGCCCTCGGGAGACTGACTTTCGCCTCGGCGGCTCTCGAAATTCTCTATGATCTTCTTGCCGAGGACGAACCTCACCCGGAGTTGTACGATATTACATTGCAGTTCTTGCGCCTGACCGACACCGGTCCCAAAGGCGGACTGATTTCTTTATTCCTCGCTTATTTCCTGAGGACCCTCTCATATCTGGGTTATCGCCCCAATTTTTCGGGATGTGTCGGCTGTGAAAAAGATAGAGAATTATCTGCCATCACTGGAAATGGCGGAGAGAATGGCCGCGAGGAAAAATTCTATTTCTTCACTCCGGAACGGGGCGGGCTGGTATGTTCGGCTTGCCAAAAGATGGGAGAGTATTATATTAGGCTTCAATCTGAACGGCTGGAGAGGATATATAGGTTGCAGACATCGTCATTGGCTGAATCGGGCAGATTGCGAATGGAATTTGGCGAAGCTGAAGAGATTATTGAGATATTAAGCGACTTTATGCGATTTCAAACCGGAACGAAGGAATTGAATTCGATCAGATTCTTGGAGAAACTGAAGAAGACGAAATTGTAGGGGTTTAATTTATTAAACCCTCGATATCCGGCAGTGCAATGAATCAAGGGTTTGAGAAATCAAACCCCTACGGTGTAACGAAAAATGAATTATTAATGGATATAGAATATGGCAAAAAAAACTGATGACAAAATGGACCGACTGGTCTCGCTATGCAAACGACGCGGATATGTATTCCCGTCATCCGAAATCTACGGCGGATTGAACTCCTGCTGGGATTATGGCCCGCTCGGCGCGGAACTGAAGCGAAATATCAAAACCTTCTGGTGGGAGGCAATGACCGCCCGCCGCGATGATGTCGAGGGGCTCGATGCGGCCATATTGATGCATCCTCAGGTCTGGGTGACCTCGGGACATGTGGCAGAATTCAATGACCCGCTGGTCGATTGCAGGCAGTGCAAAGCCCGTTTCCGAGCCGACGAGGTGGCAGGAAAAACCCGATGCCCCAAATGCGGCAATGAGACCCTAACCGAGGCGCGGCAATTCAATTTGATGTTCAAGACCTTCATGGGGCCGGTAGAAGATAGTACCGCAGTAGTCTATATGAGACCGGAGAC
>CAZCFT010000064.1:0-14814 GCA_964498015.1 uncultured Ignavibacteriaceae bacterium | reverse complement strand
GGCGCCGGTGTCATCGGCGAAATACTTAAGTAATAAATTGAATTGAAAGATAATAAACAATGCCAAGAGAACAGATTGCATTAGCATGTAATGATTGCAAGAGACGCAATTATAACATGACAAAGAACAAGAGATTGCACCCGGAGAGGGTGGAATATAAAAAATACTGTCCCTTTTGCAACAAGCATACGGTGCATAAGGAGACCAGATAACGGCTGAAAGATGAGACAGGCCAGTAGCTCCAACGGCTAGAGCGCCGGTCTCCAAAACCGGATGTTGGGGGTTCGAATCCCTCCTGGCCTGCCAGACGTACTGAAAAGGAAGAAGATGTTCGGCAAAATTATAAAGTCTCTCAAGGAGGTTAGGGCAGAGCTGACCAAAGTCACCTGGCCAACCAGACAGGAACTGATAGGTTCTACCATCGTCACTATTGTGGTTACATTGTTAGTCTCGGTTTTTATCGGAATTGTCGACCGGATTTTGACGCTGGCGATGAAGAGCATTTTTGGATAAGGAATTAAACCAATGCCATTGCGCTGGTATGTAGTACACACTTATTCCGGACACGAGCAGAAGGCCAAGAGATATTTGGAATCGGCTATATCTACTAATGGTCTGGAAAACAGATTTGGTCGGATCCTCATTCCGACCGAGCAAGTCACGGAAATGCGGCAGGGAAAACGTTCAACATCGACAAAGAAATTTTTGCCCAGCTATATTTTGGTTGAGATGGAACTTGATCGGGATACGCAGAATATGGTGGTCTCCACTCCCAGCGTTACCAATTTCGTTGGGGGGGCAGGGAAACCTCATCCCTTAAAAGAAGATGAGGTGGAAAGAATAATCGGTCAAATTGATAGCTCGCGCACCGCAGAAGTTACCGATGTTCCTTATCAAGCGGGTGATTCGGTGAAAGTCATTGATGGCCCGTTTGCCGATTTCTCTGGATTTGTGAGTGAAGTAAATTTGGAACGAAAGAAGATAAAGGTAATGGTTTCGATATTCGGGCGTCCGACCCCCGTTGAGCTTGATTTTCTGCAAATAGAACCGGTCAAACAAAAAGGCTGATGAAAATATTTTAGTTTGGAGATAAATTAAATTGGCTAAGAAAGTACAGACAACAATAAAGCTTCAGATTCCCGCGGGAAGCGCCAACCCTGCGCCTCCAGTAGGCCCGGCTCTTGGTCAGCATGGCGTGAATATAATGGAATTCTGCAAGGCCTTTAACGCCCGGACACAGCATCTGGGCGGAATTACAACTCCCGTGGTGATAACTGTTTATGTTGACAAATCGTTTACTTTTGTCACCAAGACCCCTCCGGCGTCGGTATTGTTAACCAAGGCCGCCGGTTTGCAGAAGGGTTCCGGGGAGCCGAATCGGAACAAGGTCGGCAAAGTTACCAATCAGCAGGTTCGTGAGATCGCTCAGTTGAAGATGGTTGACCTTAATGCGGCGACGATTGAGACTGCTATGTCGATGGTGGCCGGCACGGCGCGCTCAATGGGAATTGAAATAGAAAGCTAAACCAACAATTCGTTTGCACCTGTTGCGTTCATGAGAGACGCCTACAGGGAGAATAGGAGTTTATGAAACATTCAAAACGATACCGGTCTTATTTCGAGAAAGTCGATCGTACGAAATACTATGTTCTTAATGAGGCGGTAAAAATTATTCGGGGAAATATCGCTTGCAAGTTTGACGAATCGGTTGAGGTAGCGGCTCGCCTGGGCGTTGATCCAAAGCATGCCGACCAGATGGTTCGCGGCACGGTGGCTCTACCCCATGGAACCGGCAAGAAAGTGCGGGTTCTGGTTTTTGCGGTTGGGGAAAAAGAGGCCGAGGCCAAAGCCGCCGGAGCTGATTTTGTCGGCTCGACTGACCTGGTGGAGAAAATTCAGGGCGGTTGGCTCGATTTTGATGTAGCGGTGGCGACTCCCGATATGATGAGGGTCATTGGCAAGCTCGGAAAGATTCTCGGGACACGGGGATTGATGCCTAATCCCAAATCGGGAACCGTCACAATGGATATTAGCAAGGCGGTAAGAGAATTGAAGGCAGGCAGAATTGAATATCGCGTTGACCGCCAGGCCAACATCGCAGTCCCGGTTGGGAAAGTTTCATTTTCTGAAGACATGCTGATTGAGAATGTTAAAACCTTCGTTGATGCCCTGATGAAAGCCAAGCCCGCCTCCGCGAAGGGACAGTATTTAAAGAGTCTGTCAATATGCTCTACCATGGGCGTCGGAATAAAGCTTGACTACCAATCCCTGATTACGGAATTGAAGAAGTAAAGGATATTGCTATGTCGAAATCGGAAAAAATAGAAACTATAAATGAAATAAAGAAATATCTTCAAGAATCCAAATCTGTCTTTGTGACTGATTACTCCGGATTGAACGTTGAAGATATTACCAGATTGAGGAAAAATCTTCGTGAGGGCTCGGTCAAGTATCTCGTGGCCAAAAATACATTATTTAAGATAGCGGCCCGCGAAACGGGGTATGATAGTATTGTAGATCACTTGAACGGGCAAACCGCGATTGCTTTTGGATTTGACGATCCTTCTGTCCCGGCCAGAATTCTTCATACTGCATTCAGGTTGAAGGAACGCCCGATAATAAAGGCTTTTGTTGTTGATAAGAAGAAATATGGCGGACAAGAGGTTGTTAGACTCGCCGAGTTGCCATCCCGCGAGATATTGCTTTCTCGAGTGGTTGCCGCGGTGGAATCACCTTTAAGTTCCCTAATCGGGTCCATTGATGCGGTTTTTCAGGAGTTGATAGGAACTCTTGATGCTCTGGCTAAAACGAAAGGCGCGTAATTTAATCGGACTTTGAGTCGTCTGAGCAGATCAAGCTTCTAAACGGGAAATGGTCCGCCCGTTTGATTTGTAAGAGACGGCATTAGATTAGATATGATTAGAGATTGAAGAAAAAGAGAAAATGAAAGGATAAAAAAAGTGTCTACCGAAAACGCTGTGGTCAATGAAATTGTAGAGAAAATTGCCTCTCTTACGGCGATGGAACTGGCAGATTTGTCGAAGGCCATTCAAGATAAATTTGGCGTGACCCCCATGGCTCCTGTGGCGGCGATGGCCGCGCCGGCCGCGGGAGGCGCGGCGGCTGTTGAAGAGAAGACAGCCTTTGATGTCGTTCTCACGGCTGTCGGGGATAAGAAGATTCAGGTTATCAAGGTTGTACGTGAGCTTACCAGTCTGGGCCTGAAAGAAGCGAAAGACCTTGTTGATGGCGCCCCTCAGAAAGTAAAGGAAGGCGTTTCTAAGGATGAGGCCAAGACTGCCCAGGAGAAACTTCAGGGAGTCGGCGCTGTAGCGGAGATTAAATAGACTATTTAATAGCGGGAACAATCGGCTGTCTTGTCTGTTTTGCTGGTTGTTACATCGGGTTAACCCGATTATTAAAAAATGTGCGGCGAGAGGTCTGTATTAAAACGGCTCCTATGACAGTAAGAGGTCGGGAGAAAAAATAAAGGAAAAGCAGAACCGCCGATGAGATTCTTCTCTTTGCTAAGAGAGTATTCTGATCTTTTGTCCCCAGAGCAGGAATCATCGTCGGGCTTTTCTGTCCATCTTTAGGAGGATAATATTTTGGCAGCCAAGCCCAAAATTGAAAGACTGAACTACAGCAGGTTTCCGGATGCAGTGGAAATGCCGAACCTGCTTGATATTCAGTTGGAGTCATATAACAGTTTTCTTCAGGCGGATGTCCAGGCTGAAAAGAGAACCCTTCAGGGCCTTCAACAGATTTTCACTGATATCTTTCCGATTACAGATATCAAGGAAAATTTTGCTCTTGAATTTGTCAATTACTCCCTTGGGACGGCGCGGTATTCTCTTGATGAATGCCGTGAAAGAAATATGACCTATGCCGCGCCATTGAAAGCGACATTAAGGCTTATTTCCAAACAGGGCGAGGGCGACCAGAAGGAAGTCAAGGATATAATTGAACAGGACGTTTATTTTGGCGAACTGCCGCTTCTGACTCAATGGGGAACATTTATCATAAATGGAGCGGAGAGAGTAATCGTCAGCCAGTTGCATCGTTCGCCCGGCGTCTTTTTCGACGAGGAAACTCATCCAAATGGTAAGCAGATTTACTCTGCCAGGATTATTCCCTATAGAGGAAGTTGGTTGGAGTTTATTGTCGATATCAATGATATAATGTATGTTTATATCGATTCTCGTCGCAAGCTTCCGGTCACCACTCTCTTGCGGGCGCTCGGTTATCCGACTGATGAAGAACTGATCAGCGCCTTCTATAAGATTTCTGTTTTCGAACTTGCCGGCAAGAAAGAAGAGACGGTTGTGGGGCAGGTTGTGGCAGAGTCAATGGTCAATAAAGAGACCGGTGAAATAATCGTCGCGGCCGGCAGTACAATTGCCGAAGCGGAATTTGAAAAACTTCGTGAATATGGGGTCAAAAAAATCAAAGTCATCGAAAGGGAATCGCCGCGCGACGCTCTGCTGATAGTCAATACCATTAATAAGGATACATCCAAGACCCGAGAAGAAGCTCTGACCAAAATTTATTCTCTGCTTCGCCCCGGAGAACCACCTTCTCTGGAAATGGCTGAAACTCTGCTGGAAAAATTGTTTTTCAATACAAAAAGATATGATCTTGGCGAGGTCGGTCGCTATATGATTAACCAGCGGCTTGGGCTGGAAATCCCGTTAACGACGACGGTGCTCGATGTTAAGGATTTCACGGCCATCATAAATTATCTTACCAATCTCCGTAACGGGCGTGGATTCGTGGACGATATTGATCATCTTGGCAATCGTCGAGCCAGGACAGTCGGAGAACTCTTGGCCAATCTCTTCTCAGTGGGCTTATCCCGTGTCGCAAAATCGATTCGTGAACGGTTATCGCTTAAAGATAGCGAGCCTGTTACTCCGCAATTGCTGATTAACGCTCGAACAGTTTCGGCCGTGATTGATACATTTTTTGGGTCTTCACAGCTTTCGCAGTTTATGGACCAGACCAATCCGCTTTCGGAATTGACTCATAAACGACGTCTGTCTGCTTTGGGTCCCGGCGGCTTGACCAGAGAGCGCGCCGGATTTGAGGTTCGCGATGTTCATCATACGCACTATGGTCGCATTTGCCCTATTGAAACTCCGGAAGGTCCCAATATCGGTCTTATAGCCTCCATGGCGACTTTTGCTCGGATTAATAAATATGGTTTCCTTGAGACGCCCTATCGGCGGGTTAAAAAAGGGAAGGCAACCGATGAAATCATTTTCCTAACAGCCGACCAAGAGGATAAATATATAATCGCCCAGGCGGATGAGCTGATGGACAAAAATGGGAGATTGATTAATGAATATGTCAAGGCCAGAAGTCGTTCTGATTATCCCATAGTCAAGGCCGAGGAGATTGATTTTATAGAGGTTTCGCCCAAGCAAATGGTCTCGGTGGCCGCCGCGTCAATTCCGTTCCTGGAGCACGACGACGCCAACCGGGCTCTGATGGGCTCCAATATGCAAAGGCAGGCCGTTCCCCTTCTTGTCACCGACTCGCCGATAGTCGGCACGGGGATGGAGGGAAAAGTCGCGATAGATTCAGGGGCGGCGATGGTTGCACGTCGCTCAGGCACGGTCATCTTCGCCTCAGCAGAGAAAATTATAATCAAACCTGCCAGTAAGCCAAAAGCCGATGAGCTTGGTTTCTATGAAGATGACGAATATAAGCTGACGAAATTCCGTCGCTCCAATCAGGACACTTGCATACATTATAGACCCCTGGTCAAGGAGGGGGATGCAATTAATAAGGGGCAAGTTATTGCGGATGGCCCGGGCACTGCCAAAGGCGAGTTGGCGCTGGGTTACAATGTTACTGTGGCCTTCATGCCCTGGCGCGGCTATAACTTCGAGGATGCGATAATAGTATCTGAGAAATTACTCAAGGATGATATTTTCACTTCGATTCATATTGAGGAATTTGAACTTCAGGTTCGCGATACCAAGCGCGGTTCGGAGGAAATAACGCGTGAAATACCGAATGTTTCCGAAGAGGCATTGCTGAATCTCGATGAGCATGGCATTGTCCGCGTGGGCGCCGAGGTGGAGGCTGGAGATATTTTGGTGGGCAAGGTCACGCCCAAAGGGGAAACAGAACTTTCGCCGGAAGAAAGACTTCTGCGAGCCATATTTGGGGAAAAGGCCGGCGATGTGAAAGATGCGTCTTTGAAGGCGCCGCCGGGGATGAGGGGGATTGTCATTGATACCAAGGTTTTTTCGCGGAAGGAAAGGACGGAGGAGGCCAAAAAGCAAGAGAAGACTGAGATTGCCCATATAAAAAGGCATTTTGGGAAGCTGAAGCAGGCCATTATTGCGCACCGGAATAAGCGCGTCGGCGAACTGCTTCACGGCCAATCGAGCGCCTCCATTCGTTCCGTTGCCGATAATTCGGCGCTTATCCGGGGCGGGCATAAATTTGATGCAAAGGATTTTGAAGCCTTTGATTTCGAGGCGGCCTATGCGCCGGACGGATACTGCGACAATTCCAATGTCAATAAGAAGGTCGAGAATGTACTCAGGGAAGCCGGCGAGTTGATTGCCAAGAAAGATGGGGAGATGGCGGTTGAGATTGACAAGGTTGTTCGCGGGGCGGAGCTTTCTCCCGGCGTCAAGCAACTGGTCAAGGTCAAGATTGCCATACGTCGTAAACTTGCCGTCGGGGATAAAATGGCAGGTCGTCATGGAAACAAAGGAGTTGTGTCGAGGGCAGTTCCGGTTGAAGATATGCCATATCTTGTCGATGGCACGCCGGTTGATATTATTCTGAACCCGCTTGGAGTACCCTCTCGTATGAATGTTGGTCAGATTTTTGAGACACATCTGGGGTGGGCGGCCGACAGACTGAATATAAGAATTGCTACTCCTGTTTTTGACGGCGCCAATTTTGACCAGATTAAGGAAATGCTCCAGAAGGCAGGCCTCCCGGAAAGCGGCAAGACCAAGCTTATTGACGGATATACCGGCCTGTGCTTCGACAATGATATTACAGTCGGCAACATATATATGATGAAGCTTTCGCACCTTGTTGATGACAAGATACATGCCCGATCTATCGGCCCATACAGCCTTGTCACACAGCAACCTCTTGGCGGAAAAGCGCAATTTGGCGGCCAGAGGTTTGGGGAAATGGAAGTCTGGGCAATGGAGGCTTATGGCGCCGCATATGCTCTGCAGGAGCTTCTTACGGTCAAATCGGATGATGTGGCCGGCAGAAGCAAAGTCTATGAGGCGATTGTGAAGGGCGAAAATCCGCCTGAACCCGGCATTCCGGAATCATTCAATGTTCTTATCAAAGAGCTTCAATCGCTGGGGCTGGATGTTAAGCTGGTTGAGAAATAGATGATTTTAGCGCGAGTGTATGCGAGATTTTGGAAATGCTTGCCGTGGTGCGGCAATAAATATAAAGGAGTTTAGAGGTGGCTACCTTACCTACAAACATTCCTAAGAATCAGCCGAAGAAAGTTGAGTTTTCAGCTATTCAGATTCAGATTGCTTCGCCGGATACTATTCTTTCCTGGTCATACGGCGAAGTGACCAAGCCTGAGACAATCAATTACCGTTCATTTAAACCGGAACGGGATGGATTATTCTGTGAAAGGATTTTTGGTCCGGTAAAAGATTGGGAATGCAACTGCGGCAAATATAAAAGAATTCGATTTCGGGGAATTGTCTGCGATCGTTGCGGAGTGGAAGTCACCCAGTCCAAAGTGCGGCGTGAGAGGATGGGCCATATTGAGTTGGCCGTACCAGTGACTCATATATGGTTTGTAAAATCTCTCCCATCGCGCATAGGTTATCTGCTCGACCTCTCCGTACGCGAGTTGGAAAAGATTATTTACTATGAATCGTACATAATGATTGACCCCGGCAATACTTCCTATCAAGAGAGAGATATTATCACCGAGGAAGAGTACATAGAGTTAACGGAAAGCGGAAAACAGTTTACCGCCCGCATGGGCGCTGAAGCTATTCGGGAGCTCCTCGCCAAGACAGACGTTGAGGAGTTGTCGATACAGCTTAGAGCGCAGGTTAAAGTTGAAACTTCCGTTCAAAGACAAAAAGACGCGCTGAAACGGCTACGGATTGTCGAGGCTTTCCGGCAGTCGAATAATCATCCGGAATGGATGATTATGAATGTCATACCGGTCATCCCGCCGGATTTGCGTCCGCTTGTTCCGCTCGAAGGCGGCCGCTTTGCCACTTCCGACCTCAATGATTTATATCGTCGGGTTATTAACAGAAATAACCGTCTGAAAAAGCTTATTGATATCCAGGCTCCTGAAGTGATTTTAAGAAACGAGAAGAGAATGCTGCAGGAGGCGGTTGACGCCTTGTTTGACAATAGCCGCCGGACGCACTCTGTCAGGGGCGATTCAAAACGTCCGCTGAAGTCATTGTCGGACCTACTCAAAGGAAAACAGGGGAGATTTCGCCAGAACCTTCTTGGAAAGCGCGTTGATTATTCCGGACGCTCGGTGATTGTCGTTGGCCCTGAGTTGAAACTATATCAATGCGGTCTGCCTAAGAATATGGCCCTTGAGCTTTTTAAGCCATTTATAATAATGAAGCTGGAAGAGAAGGGGTATGTCCAAACCGTTAAGTCGGCCAAGAAACTGGTCGAACGGGAGCGGCCGGAAGTCTGGGATATTCTTGAAGAGATTATTGACGACCATCCTATTCTCTTGAACCGCGCTCCTACTTTGCATCGGCTTGGCATACAAGCCTTTTATCCCGTGCTGGTTGAGGGGAAAGCCATAAGACTGCATCCTCTGGTTTGCGCCGCTTTTAATGCTGATTTCGACGGCGACCAGATGGCAGTGCATGTGCCGTTATCTTTCGAAGCTCAGTTGGAAGCGCGCCTTCTGATGCTTTCCACCAATAACCTCTTAGTGCCCTCGTCGGGGAGGCCAATTGCCATCCCGACTCAGGACATGGTCATCGGGTGTTATTATCTCACAAAGACTCGGCCCGGAGTCCCCGGTGAGGGAATGATTTTCCATTCTGCTGATGAGGCCATGATCGCGCATGCAACCGGCCAGCTGAATTTAAATGCCCGAATAAAGGTCCGTATCGATGGTAGTCTGGTGGAGACATCAGTCGGCAGAGTTATATTCAATCAGGTTCTTCCCAAGGGAATTCAATTTTTCAACGAAACAGCCTCCAAAAGCAAAATTGAACAATTGGTTTTGACCTGCTATCGTCAGGTTGGCGCCCCGAATACGGTAGAGTTTCTTGATAAACTCAAAAAACTGGGTTTTGAATATGCCACGCTCGCGGGAGTCACTGTTTCTATAGAAGATATGCTCATTCCGGAAGAGAAAGTGAAGCTAATTGAAACGGCCCGCAAAGAAGTGGATAAAATTCAGAAGCGATATGAGCGTGGTGTTATCACCAATGGGGAGAGGTATAATCAGGTTATCGATATTTGGACCAGAACAACCTCCGAGGTGGCCGCGGTGATGTTCGACAATTTGGCCCGTGACCGCGATGGATTCAATCCGGTATATATGATGGCTGATTCGGGGGCCAGAGGTTCCAAGGAACAGATTCGCCAGCTTGCGGGTATGCGCGGTCTTATGGCCAAACCACAGAAGAAAATCACCGGCGGCATCGGCGAAATTATTGAATCGCCAATTATCTCTAATTTCCGCGAGGGTCTTTCGGTTATCGAATATTTCATCTCAACGCATGGAGCCCGCAAGGGTTTGGCTGATACCGCTCTAAAGACAGCTGATGCCGGATATCTCACGCGCCGACTGGTTGACGTTGCACAGGATGTTATTATCACTGAGGTTGACTGCCACACTATTTTGGGAATAAATGTTGCCCCTCTGAAAGAAGGCGAGGAAGTCATAGAATCGATTCGTGACCGTATTCTCGGGCGGGTGGTCCTGGAGGATGTCTTTGATCCTATAACAGATGAGGTAATTGTCAAGGCCGGCGAGGAGGTTAAAGAGGAGCAAGCAGGCCTGATCGAAGACGCCGGCATTGATTCGGTACGCATTCGTTCGGTGCTTACCTGCGAATCAAAGCGGGGCGTATGCGCCAAATGCTATGGACGTAATCTTGGCTCTATGAAAATGGTCAACATCGGCGAGGCGGTAGGTGTTATCGCGGCGCAGTCGATCGGTGAACCGGGCACTCAACTGACGCTGAGAACTTTCCATATTGGAGGCACGGCCGCAAGAATCGCGGAGCAGTCGAAGGTGGAAGCCAAATATGGCGGCAAAATAGTATATAAAGGAATCAATGTAATTGCCCGTCCCGATAATACGAAAATTGTGGTTAGTCGGGGTGGTGAAATCCATATCGTAGATGAAAGGTCCAGAGTTCGTTCCCGTATGAAAATACCTTATGGTTCGATTATAACTCTGGATGACGGTCATGAGGTTGCCAAGGGAGGCACGATCTTTGAATGGGATCCTTATTCCAATACGATCGTGACGGAGTTCGGAGGCAAAGCGATATTCAAGGATATCGTGCCGGGCGTATCTTTGCGTGAGGAGCTGGATGAGATCACCGGGCTTATCCAACCGATTATTGTTGAAGAAAGAGAGAAGACCCTATTCCCGGCCGTTATCATTCAGGACTCGAAGGGAAAAGAAATCGGCAGTTATCGAATTCCCACAGGAGCTCATTTACTGGTGCATGATGGACAGGAGATTTCGCAGGGAGACTTTCTTGTTAAGATTCCTCGGGCCATTTCGAAGACAAGAGATATTACCGGGGGTTTGCCTCGTGTGGCGGAATTATTTGAAGCCCGTCGTCCGCATGAACCGGCAGTGATCTCCGAGGTTGATGGCATTGTCGAGTTCAGCAAAATCGTCCGCGGCCAACAGCAGCTTTTGGTTCATGGCGATGAAGGCGAACCGAAAGAATATCTTATTCCACATGGACGGCATATGCATGTTCACAATGGCGACCGGGTAATTGCGGGCGAAAGATTATGCGAGGGCTCGATAGAGCCGCATGATATTCTGCGAATTTCAGGGGCAAAGGAAGTCCAAGAATATCTGGTGAATGAAATTCAGGAGGTCTATCGTCTGCAGGGTGTCAAGATCAACGACAAGCATATTGAAGTGATTGTCCGTCAGATGCTTCAGAAAGTAAGAGTTACCCGTGCGGGAGACACGAATTTTCTTGAAAGTGAGCAGGTTGACAAGAATAGATTTGCCGAGGAAATCGGCCGGGTCATCGCAGAGGGTGGAGAACCGGCTACATTTGAGCCATTGCTTCTTGGAATAACCAAAGCCTCTCTATCGACCGAGAGTTTTATCTCGGCGGCGTCATTTCAAGAAACTACGAAGGTTTTGACGGAGGCGGCCATTAGCGGCAAGATTGACAAATTGCAGGGACTTAAGGAAAATGTCATCATTGGCCATCTGATTCCTGCGGGAACAGGTATTGAGAAATACAATTCGGTTCAGGTTATTCCCGAGGATGAAGTTTCCGGTGGGACAGATTCCGATGAATCTTTAGCAAATATTTTCCAAGAAAATGCTTGACAAGTGTTGCAGAATATATAAATTACGAATCTGTTTTGGTTTTAGACAAGCTAATTTGTTGAAGGAGAAGAGTTGCCGACTATTAGTCAGTTGATACGCAAAGGCCGTCAGATGGTCAAATCAAAGACCACTACTCCGGCGCTGAAAGGATCTCCCCAGAAGAGAGGGGTCTGCACGAGAGTGTATACGTCGACGCCGAAAAAACCTAATTCGGCATTAAGAAAGGTCGCTCGTGTTAGGCTGACCAATCAGATGGAAGTAACGGCTTATATACCTGGCGAAGGTCATAATTTGCAGGAGCACTCGATTGTTTTAATACGGGGCGGTCGTGTGAAGGATCTGCCGGGTGTGCGTTATCATATCATTCGCGGCACGATGGATGCCTCGGGGGTCGGCGATCGTACCCAGAGTCGTTCAAAATACGGAACTAAGAGACCCAAAAAGCAGGAAAAATAGGTTACTCTAATGCCGAGGAAAAATACACCACCCAAAAGAGAACTGATAGCCGACACTAAATTCGGCGATAAATTGCTGACTCAATTCATCGGGACCCTGATGAAGCAGGGGAAAAAATCTACTGCAGAGAGGTCGCTTTATTCGGCTCTGCAGAGTGTAGAGAAGAAAACCGGCCAGCCTGGAATTGAGTTATTCCATAAGGCCATTAATAACGTTAAGCCGGTTCTTGAGGTAAAATCCCGGAGGGTCGGAGGCGCTACTTATCAGGTACCTGTCGAGGTCCGCGCCGAACGTCGAATAGCTCTCGCAAGCAGGTGGATTATTTCCTACGCCCGTGCGCGTGGCGAGCATACTATGGCGGAAAAACTGGCCGCCGAACTGATCGCCGCCGCCAATAATGAAGGGGCGTCGATAAAAAAGAAAGAAGATACCCATAAGATGGCTGAGGCCAACAAGGCTTTTGCGCATTTTAGATGGTAGTGAAATTTATAAAGGACTAAGCGAAAGAAGGTTAGAAAGTTAGTTGCGGGCCTTTTTTAAGATAGGATAAGAGACCCCAAATCATTGGCCTACCGCCCCCTGCTGAATTTTCGGTTGGCTGTAAGGTTTCTTGTCGGAAAGCCTGTTTAGGTTGCGGAGTTCAGTCAGGGATTTTTTATGTCTGAAAAAAAAGATTTACATCTCATCAGGAATATCGGCATCATGGCCCATATCGATGCCGGCAAGACGACGACGACTGAGCGTATCCTTTATTATACGGGCGAAACTCACCGTATTGGCGAGGTTGATGACGGCGCCGCGACCATGGATTGGATGGAGCAGGAAAAGGAGAGAGGAATAACTATAACCTCCGCCGCGACTACTTGCTTTTGGAATGATTACCAGATTAATATAATTGATACTCCGGGGCATGTTGATTTTACTGCTGAGGTAGAAAGGTCTCTTCGGGTTCTCGATGGTGCGGTAGCTCTATTTTGCGCCGTAGGCGGCGTCGAACCGCAGTCAGAGACAGTTTGGCTTCAAGCTGACAAATATAATGTTCCCCGTATTGCCTATATTAATAAAATGGATCGTGTTGGCGCCGACTTCAACCGGACTATAAATGAAATGAACGAAAAATTTTCCGTTAAGTGCGTGCCGATCCAGATTCCAGCCGGCGAAGGGGAATATTTCACCGGCATCATTGATTTGGTCGATATGACATACAGAGTCTATCACGAGGAAACCCTCGGCGCGACATTTACGGACTGCGCAATTCCGGAAGATATGAAAGATTCCGCTCAAAAGGCCCGGGAACAGATGCTTGAGGCATTTTCGGAGTTTGATGATTCTCTGCTTGATAAATTTATTCGTAATAGGCCTATCGAAATTTCTGATATAAATAAAGCCGTTCGAATCGGTGTAATAAAGTGCGCTATGGTTCCTGTGCTTTGCGGTTCTTCATACCGAAATCAGGGGATTCAGAAACTGCTTGATGCCGTGGTCAATTACTTGCCTTCTCCAACTGACCTGCCCCCTGTAAAGGGATTTCATCCTGACACCAAGAAGGAGATCACGAGAAAGGCCAATCCGGAGGAACCGGCGGCGGCTTTAGCATTTAAGATTCAGAGCGACCCGCATTCTGGGAAGTTATGCTATATACGAGTCTATTCGGGCGAGATAAAAGTTGGGATGTCTCTGTTGAATCCAAATTCGGGGATTCGCGAGAGGGTTTCTCGGATTCTTCAAATGCATTCAAACAAGAGGGCTGATATAGAAACGGCTTCGACCGGCGATATAGTTGCGGTTATTGGATTTCGTAAGACAACGACCGGTGATACATTATGCGATTCCAAACATCCCATTATTCTGGAACTGATGAAATTTCCTGAGCCGGTCATATCTGTAGCCATTGAGCCCGAATCAAAGGCTGACCTTGACAAATTGCAGGTGGCTTTGGCCAAGCTTGAGGAAGAAGATCCGACATTTAGAGTCCATATGAATGAAGAGACCGGTCAGACTATTATTTCCGGCATGGGTGAATTGCATTTGGAAATACTTATTGACCGGATGATTCGCGAATTCAGAGTTCAGGCCAACATTGGACGCCCATCAGTGGCCTATAAAGAGACTATCACTAAAGCCGTTGAGGCAGAGGGGAAGTTCATCAAGCAATCGGGTGGTAAAGG
Source organism: uncultured Ignavibacteriaceae bacterium (assembly GCA_964498015.1). Classification (GTDB taxonomy): domain Bacteria; phylum Zixibacteria; class MSB-5A5; order GN15; family PGXB01; genus CAWEZN01. The sequence continues at coordinate 645 of CAZCFT010000064.1, read as the reverse complement.
GCAATATGGACATGTCTGGTTGAAGGTTGAACCGACCACAAATGGCGCCAGCTTTAAATTTGAGAACAAGATCATAGGCGCGGCTATTCCTAAAGAATATATTCCGTCTATCGAAAGAGGAATAAAAGAGGCAATGTCTAATGGCGCGGTTGCCGGATACCCCTTGACTGGACTAAAGGTGACCCTCTTTGACGGCTCTTATCATGATGTTGATTCCAGCGAGATCGCCTTCAAGGTGGCGGCGTCAATGGCCCTGCAGGAAGCTGTCAGAAAAGCCCGACCCGTCATATTGGAGCCTGTAATGGATGTGGAAGTTGTCTGTCCTGAAATGTATATGGGGAATGTGGTCGGCGATCTTAATTTGAGACGCGGGAAAATCAGCGGGATGGTGCCTCGAAGCAATGTCCAAGTGATTTCCGCCGTTGTACCGCTGGCTGAGATGTTTGGATATGCCACCGCGCTTAGAAATATCTCGCAAGGACGGGGTTCTTACACGATGCAATTTGCTCGATATGCTCCGCTCCCAAAAGAAGTGGCGACTAAACTGTTTTCGAATACAATGTATGTCTAGTAGATAGAGGAGTTTCCTACTTATGGCGAAGGAGAAATATGTTAGGACGAAGCCGCATGTGAATGTTGGTACGA
>CAZCFT010000063.1:0-14834 GCA_964498015.1 uncultured Ignavibacteriaceae bacterium | reverse complement strand
TGCATGATTCTTATACCAAAAAATTCAAACATACATCAATTATGACACAGCCTCTTAAGTCGGGAACGACGTTTAAATGTACTATGGTGAACAAGAATGAACTATTTTCTTATTTCCTTCCAGTTTGACAGGAGCTCTATAAGGAGCCTTACTCCAATGCCGCTGGCGCCTTTGGGAATATATGGCTTTCCATTCTTCTCCAAATCGACATAGGCGATATCTATATGAGCCCAGGGCCAATTGCCTATAAAGTTTTCAAGGAAGGCGGCGGCGGTAATTGTCCCAGCCGACTTGCCGCCGGAGTTTTTCAGATCTGCGATCGATGATTTCACCAGTTCCCGATATTCGTCCCATAGCGGCATCTCCCAGACCTTCTCCGCAGATTTTTCGGAGGCGGCCCGGATGGCATCCATAAGCTGTTTGTTATTGCCCAAGATCGGAGCGGCGGCATAGCCGAGAACATAGAGGGCCGCCCCGGTCAGGGTGGCGATATCTATCACGGCCTGGGGTTTGTACTTATTGGCAAAATCAAGGGCGTCGGCAAGAATCAGCCTTCCTTCGGCATCAGTGTTGATTATTTCGATTGTTTTCCCTTTTCTGGACTTGATGATGTCGCCCGGGTGGAGAGCCTTTCCCGAGGGCATATTTTCGGCTAATGGTATAATACCTACGACATTTAGAGGGATTTTGAGTTGGGATATGGCCATCATGGTTGCCAGAACTATGGCTCCTCCGGTCATATCACCTTTCATTTCATCCATATCCAATGGCGGTTTGAGTGATATGCCTCCGGAATCGAAAGTAATCCCCTTCCCTATTAAGACTACCGGCTTCTGGCCGGCTTTTCCTTTACGATATTCAAGCATTACGAATCGGGGCGGTCGGTCGGATCCTTGCGCCACCGCCAAGAGAGCATTCATCTTTTCCTTTTTTATTTGCTTCTCATCTAACACCCGGATTTTAAGCCGATTCTTCCGGGAAATCGATTTTGCCTCTTCAGCGAAAGTTATGGGGGTTATGACATTCCCGGGATGAAAAGCCAGGCGTCGGGCCGATATTACGCTATTGGCAATTATCTGGCCTCTTTTCATCCCTTTTTCGATTGCACTTGTACCAGCTTTATTAGCGCTGTAAAAACAAACGGACTCATTCATGTTGCTATTTTTCTTGTCGTTGCTCTTATAGTCGGTCATATCGAATCGGCCAAGCAGGAATCCCTCGGCGACAGCTTGCGCTGTGGAGGAATCATCATGCAAATCGAAAAAGAAAGCCAGGGACTTTGATTTCTTGACCGGCAGAAGGCGGGAAATTGTCCCAGCGGCTTGACGATATGAATCATCGTTGATTTTCTCTCTTTCGCCAAGGCCGACAAGAATAATTTTATCAACCAGAATAGAGGAAGCTGGATATAGGACTGAGGTTTGATTTAATTTGCCTTCAAATTCGCTCCACTCGAATATCTTTCTGATGGCGCCCCCGATGCATTTGTCCAATATCTTCAGACTGGGGTCGTTCTTTGGGCCGTCTTGAGCGCAGAATTTTATTAGAGTCGAGGCTTTTATTTTACTGAGATCGGAAGTCTTTGAGATCAAATTCATATCAACTCCTTTTTGACATAGTTGTAACACAGGACTCTGGTTATTAGAGTCACAGGGGATAGAATAATAATTCGAATCAGGAAAGGAAAGCTTTATTAGAAATTATCAGTTTGGCGCCTGGCGGAGCGGAGTTTATTAAGTTCTTGATATTGACGAGGCTTCTTCAGGAAGCACTATGCCATGTTCTGTCTTCAGTTTGCTCATCCTGATTTTTATTCGTTCGTCAAAATTGATGATTTTGGATTGATTAAGATATTCGATACTTTCCAGCGAGTTTAACTCAGATAATTCCTCCAAAACGGCGGCGATTTTGTAAACAGCTTCACTGATTATGTCCAAGACTCTTGGTATAGAGGCCACAACTTCCTGAGGGGTTTTATTTTCAATCAGCATTTTCAGTACCTGGCAATTACCGGAAATTGCCATGGAGGCATTATTTATGTAATGAGAGAGGGTAGATATCGTAACATACTTGGCTTCAAGAAGGTCTCGCTCTCGCTCCTCGTCAAGAATTTTACGGGTCAATTCCTGTCGCTCGCGAAATAGGTTCTGAATCGACATATAGACGCCGAAAAGCTCACGATTAGCCATAGCAAGAATGGTCTCAAGATCAGCAATTTCAATATCGGCCGATTTTGCGAACGCAACAGCGTCTTTGGCGGAGGCGCCGGCAATATCATCAAGCTGACGGCTGTCAATTCCAAGGCGGGCGGAGATGACGCTAATCTTGGTGATTTTGTCTTCAAGATGCCGATCGGATGTAGAATATATATCACGATTCAAAGCGACCGCCAGACGGATGACATCATCCAATTTCCTCGAATCTTTATCGCCACAGGAATTATGGTGGGCGATTCCACTGAGGACAGGCTCGGACAAGCGCCATTTCTGCGCTATCAGTCCGCCGACTTGATCATGGGTCATTCCGAATTGCCCTTTTTCTTCATCAAAAAGGTATCCTGACTGCTCAGCATTCATAAGCGCTTCATGGTATTCTTTGGGGTAATGATGCAGGAGGTAAAGCAAGCCTATGTCATGTAACAGCCCGCAGGTGAAGGCATCTTCCGGCGAGGGGTATCCGCAGGCCACCGCGATTTTTCTGCTCATCACGGCGATGGAGATAATGTTGCCATACAGAGCGACGATGTCCACGCCTATATCCTGTTTTAATTTATCGCGGTCGAAAATGGCCGCTGAAATGGCCAGGCATTTCACGGTTGTAATTCCAAGCACCATGATTGCCTGTTGAATGCCGTTTACTTTGTGACTCAATCCGTAAAATGGCGAGTTCGCAATTTTTAAGAGACGACCGGTGAGAGCAGGGTCACGGCTAATTATGCCGGATAGCAAATCAATACTGATTTCATCCTTAGCGGCCGCCTTAAGAATTTGCATAACCGCCTCGGGTAGAGCCAGAAGTTCGCTCTTTTCGGATATTTCACGGGAAATATCAATTTCCTGAGGTTTGGGTGTCTTTGCCATATTTCTTAAGTAGATTATCGGAATTATTGGGAGAAAATTTACGTGCAATTAACGGCTTTTAATGCCAGTCAGACTAATTTTAGCGATTAACTCCGATAATTGTTCAAGGCGAAAAGGCTTGTTCAATACGAAATCCACTCCGGCCCTTTTAAGGGAATCGCCATCTACGGCCACCCCCCATCCGGTGACAAGAATTATCGGCGTGCCTGGAGAAAGGGATTTGACCTTTCGAGCCAGTTCAAGCCCGGACATTCCGGGCATGGCCAAATCGGCTATTATAATATCGGGATTATTTGATTTAAACAAAGCCAGACCATCATTGCCATTTCGGGCGGTAAGTATTTTATATCCCAGCGACTGGGACATGGCGGCCAGCAGGTCAAGAATCACCACCTGATCATCGATGGCAAGAATGGTAAGAGCCTCTTTTCCAGTTAGAGGTCCGGACGGTCTATCATGAGGTTCCTGATGAAATTTGAAGGAGTAGTATGAGGGCGATTTCCCAAATTTATCATAGGCAAACTCGCCGTGGAATTGAAGAAGCTGATTTATAAACCCTGCTTTCCGAAGGTCGCCTGCAAGGGCGTCGGGCAACATATATCTTCCGAATCCAGCTACCGGTTCGACGGGCGGGAAGTTTTTTCGATGACGGGAGATATCCAAAAATATTTCACTCTGCTGAGCGTAAGTATTCAGGGTGACGATTTCATCATCGCTGGTATCCGCGGCGAAATGACGGCATACCGAATCGAGGAATGAATTCCACGCCTCTTCACCAATTCCAAGCTTAGGAATATCTTTTAGCTTCAACGAAATCTCAACCGGCCTCTGGCCTATCATGTAGAGGTTGCCTGATATGTTGCTCTGGCGGAATTTATTTTTGATGATTTCATTGAGATTGATTGGTTCGATGATGGGTTTCGGTTTTGCGGGTGGAATCCCTTTTAATCTCTCCGCCATTATGTCCGCGGCTTTGAGAATGGAATCAAAAGCATTGATTGTCTCCCCAGGAAGGTTAGGGTCACGCCGGGCCAACTGGCAATAACCTGAGACGGCCGCCAAATCATTATTAAGATCATTAAGATCAATAGCCGACGATTCTCCGGAGATAGCGATCGGAGGGGGCTGAGGCCGTGAATGAGCGGCAAGGCTAATTTCCAATTTCAGATTGATTAGACCGACAATAACCGAAATCAGGCGATGAAGCTCCAGATTGTCGGAATTTGAATCGCCGAAGCCAAAGAGGGTTATGACATAATCGACTCTGCCATCCAATATTATCGGATAGTCGGCCTGAAAAGCCGGTTTTTCCATATCGCCAAAAAGGCGGAAGAGAATATTGCGATTTTCTTCGTCGTACTGCGACAGATTTTCAGCGACTTCGGTCAGTCCAAAAATAGCTTCGTTGCTCTTCATCACTGCCGCCCGACCAGTGGAACCCTCTCCAAAGGAAAGCGAGAGTTCATTGATATCCTCGCAGGTCTGACTGGAGGAGAGATATTCAAGAGATTCATCGCTTCGGCGCAAGCAGAGTAGAATGGAAAATTGGGCCGATATCCGGGTTAGTATTTCCACAAGCGTTTTGATATTTTTATCTATCTGGTCGGCAGAAAGTTTCATTTTCAAGACAGCTGAAATCGACTCGAATCCCCGACTTCGAGAATCAGAAACCGAACGAGCAAGAGAATTATTGATAATCAGACCGGCAATGGCGGCCACTGTCTCGAGGGTCTTGAGGTCTTGATCCGATAAAGAAAATGGGCCGTTATTATTTCTGAATAGGATTGCATTTCCGCGATCGTCAAGAGGCAGAAGGGCCGATGACCGAATGATGAAGCTATTTCCTTTTTCATCGGTTCCTTCCTGGTTGAGAATCAGCGGCTTTGATTTGGGGATGGCATTGAGCAGTGCGGCCTTGAAATTCTCGGAAAAATTCGGTTTTTCTCCGGCGCCTCCGTAGATATGCAATTGCCCATTGGTTAATCCCATAAGCCAGACCTCATCAGAGCCAGCCAACCCCACACACTTTTCGGCAAATGATGACGGGCTCGACGCTGACCGAACAGATTTGACAATTCGTTCAAGGCTGCCGAAAAATTCCTCCAGCCTCAAACGGCTGATTTCCAATTCCCGGGCGCTCTTGCTTAGTTCACGACCAAGGCGGGATACTTCAATCTTCTCCGACAGCCATTCAGCTATCGGAGAGATCAGGGCCAAAAATTCCCGCGTATAGCGCCGTTCTTCCTGAGAAAATAGAAGCAGGGCGCCAAGCTTGTTTTTGCCGGAGGTGAGTGGAATCACAAGGATGGAGCGGAATCGTGAAACCGCCAGCTGGGCTTTCCCGCCGAGACTTCTGAAATCGGAAGACAACAGCGGCGAATCGTCCTCGATCGATTGACTGATAATATTCCCTCCGTAGGGGTAATATTCGAGTAAAGAAATCTCTTCTTTGGTCAGCCCGACGGAGGTCGCAAGTACAAATTGCCTCTGAGAACGATTTAAGAGGAAGAGGGCTCCAGACTCTTCGTCCATTCCGGCAAGAAGGCCTTTGAGAATCCTGTCGAGTAATTCCGACATCGGAAAGGGGAATTTACTTTCCTGCTGAAGTGATTCCAGAAGTCTTAGTTTATTGAGATTATTGGAGACCTCCTGATCCCGCTCTCCCCAGAAGCTGAAATGAAGCGAAAGGCCGATGGCAAAAAGAATGAAGCCTGCAGTCAGAAAAAGGAATTTGCAGATGCCGATGAAAATGTAGAAGCCCGGCAAAAACCACTGCGGATAGCCGGATAGTTGCTGGATAAGGTTTATGAAAACGGAAATTATGATTAAAATCAAACCGGCATAGATGAATCCGCCTCCGCCCGCCCCGCGGGTTTTTCCAATTCGAAGCCGATAGATGACAAAGATGGAAAGCGCCATAGAGATTATTAAATAGGCCAACGCAATTATTTGATTTGACATCTAATCAACCAATCAATTCGCCGTGCAGAGTCCAGCTATCGGCTGAAGTCACTCTGACATTTTTTATCGTTCCGATAAGGCTCTCATCGCCATCAAGGAGCAAAGTCTTATTTCCCTCTGTTTTCCCTTTTAAAACCATATTACTTCGCCGAGAACGGCCATCGATAAGTACTGACCGTATCTTTCCAATTTCGGATTGATTTTTCTGGAATGAAATCGATTTCTGAAGGTCTATCAGCCCGGTCAAACGGCGAATTTTCTCCGGGTCGGGGATATCATCTTTAAGCTTGGCCGCAGAAGTCCCTTCACGGGGCGAGTACCTGAACATGAAGGCAGAGTCGAATTGAATTTCTTCCACCGCTCTCAACGTCATTTGATATTCTTCTTCAGTTTCAGAAGGAAATCCGACAATCAAATCTGTGGTAAGGGATATATCCGGAAGGGCGGTTCGCAATTTCACGACCAGAGAGCGATAATGATCATAAGTATAAATCCGCCCCATCTTTTGAAGGATCCGGTCGGCGCCTGACTGTAGAGGAAGATGAAGATGCGCCATCATTTTCGGTTCGGCGGCCAAAACATCTATAAGACGATCAGAGAGGTCTTTGGGATGCGAGGTCATGAATCGGATTCTTTTTACATCAGTTTCGCAGGCAATCTGCATGAGCAGATCGGAAAAATCAGAGCCATTATCACGATAGGAATTGACATTCTGGCCCAGCAGAATGGTTTCGAGAACGCCGTCAGAAGCGAGAGCATTAATCTGGCCAATAATCTGTCCTGCGGGATATGATCTTTCTTCACCTCGCACATAAGGCACGATGCAATAGGCGCAGTACTGATTACAGCCGCGCGAAATAGTGACATAAGCGGAATATTTGTTATCCCGCACCGGAATGAGATCGCCGATTTTTTCGTGGCCGAATTCAGTATTGATTTGAGGAATACCGTTCGATTTCCCCAGATATTGCGGGAGTTCCGAAATTCTATCAGGGCCAAGGATAAAGTCAACATAAGGAGCTCGCTGGAGAATCCGCGGCCCCAGTCTCTGTGCCATACAACCAACCACCGCCAATTTCTTGCCGGGGCTTTTCTTCTTGAACGCGCTCAATTCACCCAAACGTCCGAACACCCTTTCTTCGGCCTTTTCTCGAACAGAGCAGGTATTCAGGATGAGAATGTCGGCATCTTCGTCAGATTCGACAGGCAAGAACCCATGACGATTCATTGCCGCCGCCAGCGAACCGGAATCAGCCAAATTCATTTGACATCCAAAGGTCAGAATCTTGTAGTATTTTAAATCCATTGTATTCATCCAGTCGGTATCTGATACTCAGGCGTGTAAATTTCCGACCGGAATATAATAAATCTTTGAAAGCCGATTGGCAAAGAAAATATTGGGGATTTTCAAGGGGTGAGGAAGCAATCAATCCCACCCGCTGGGTGGACTACAAGTTATTGGTCATCCCCAAGTCAATCCGCTGTCCGTCGGGCGACGGACTGATCGTGAATTGACTTGGGAATGCCACGCGGCCGCTTATAAAAATTACGCCTGACAGGGCGGCGGGTTTGAGAACCCGCCGAGCACAGTACTTGTGGGACAGCCTCTATGCACATCCCATAAGGGGAGCCGGGCCGCCTTTGTAGAGAAAATTGATCAAGTAAGTAATATCGAGCGCATCCGTGGCGCATGAATTATCCGGGTCTGCCAGAGCCGGCACAGGGGGAGGAGCTCCAGATTTATAGAGGAAGTTAATTATGAAGGTGATGTCAAGAATATTCACAATACCATCATTATTTGCATCACCGGGTATGCCGACACCGGGCTGAATGGAAATCTGGAAATCGGAGGAATCTTTATAACTTATATAAATATCACTGGCTCTGACCTGAAAATTAAAGTCTCCATAGTTTGACGGCGTTCCTGAAATGATCCCGCTCAGTGTATCAAGACTCAGACCTGCGGGTAAGGCGCCGGAAATAATCTGGAACTTATTGCTACCCGAACCGCCTCGCACAATGATCGAATCATTGTAGGTTAGATATTGCCGACCGCTGTCCAAGGAGAAAGGAATTATATGATAATTCCATAGCATTTTGGAATTGGTTTTCAATATCCAATTTTCCGGGTCGAGCGAGATATCGGTCGGGGGAGCGTCATTCTTGAAGAAATACATTTTGCGACGGGCATCATTGAAAATTGTGGTCGTAGCTGTGTCAATCGGGGTGAAGGTAAATTTAAAGTCCACCGGCATGCTGAAGACAAGCGGGTCGGTTGTTTGAGTCTGCTCCAAATGAAGGAAAGTCCAATATTTTCCGTCAGAAGCATTGAGTTCATTCATGTACGACCAGTAGTACCTCGGCCGATAGGTTCCAAAAAGCCACTCATTGAAGAAATAGCTCAGGTCTTTTCCAGAAAGAGACTCGCAGATAGATCTGAATTGATCGCTGGTGACATCTTTGTATTTATAGGGGCTGTTATAGTAAGCGTGGAGAATATCAAAGAAGGTAGTGTCGCCGACTATATGTCTGAGCATGTGGAGGAGCCAAGCGGCTTTATCATAAACGATCGAGCCGAAAATGATATTTACATTCGTCGTGTCATAGATATAAATTGTTCCACCGCCTGTAAAGTCCATTCCTGCCATATAGTCATGGTATGCTGTCGTCCCGTTTTTGACTTCATAATATAGGGCTTCACTATAAGAAGCAAACCCCTCATTCAGCCATATTTCGTGCCAGTTGTTGCAAGTAATCATATCCCCCCACCATTGATGGGAGAGCTCATGCACTACGGTCGGTTCATAGAATCCAAACCATGATCCGGTCATCGATGTCACCGTTTGATGTTCCATCCCGCCGCCCCATTCAAAATTGGCATGGCCATATTTTTCATTGAGGAAAGGGTATTCTCCAAAGATATTGGCGAATACGCCGATAGCATAGGGAGTGATATTCCAGTGGCTAAGGGAGTAAGCATACTGGTCGGAATAGGGGTGATTTACGATTTCCATGGAATCGTTAGGTCCGTAATGATAATAGTCTTTCCAAACGTGATATCCGGACATGGCGACGGAAAACAAGTAGGTCGTTATCGGATAGCGGACTTTATAGCTGAAAGTCCAGGTACCATCGCCGTTGCGCACGGTATCAATCATGGTTCCATTGGAGGCGCAGAAGAGAGCGGTATCACAGGTAACGAAAATGTCGAGTGAATCAGCTTTGTCGTCGGGACGATCCTTGCACGGCCACCAGGTATGAGCCATATAAGGTTCCGAAAGGGAAGAAACCACCGGCGTAGTACCCCTCCAGTCAAAGGAGAAGGCCTGAAATCCGCCGGAAGTGGGAGTGCCGTGATATCGAATATAAAATGAAAACAGGGAATCCTGATCATAAGGGTGATCAAGCTGGATGGTCACTCTGTATCCGGCAAAGCTATATCCGAGAAGAGTCCCATCATCGGTATATATAGAATCGATAGTCAAAGTGGCGTCGAAATCGACATCGACAGTGTCAAGTCCATTTACCAGCGATTTTGCGGCCATTTTGACATTACCATAGATTTTGGTGGTCGGCACATCGACCTTCAATTCGATCCGATAAAAAGTCACATCATAATCGGTCTGGCTTAAGATCTTGGTCGGAGCCATCTTGTATGCAGTTCTCAATGTCTCCAATTTTTCGGCCTTGGCCTTACCCATGATAGAATGCATCTGTGAGGGGGACAGAATCCGTTCCGGTCCGGCAAGGTCGTCGGAAGCAATGACCAGTGGGGGAATAGACACTATGGTTAGACAGAAAGTCAAAGACAGTAAGGCGGATAATAGTCTTTTTCTCATATAATATTCTCTTTTATTTTTTAGTTTCACTTCGGGCGGGTAAACTCCTTAAATTCCCGGCATTTACAATGCTAAGATATTTCTATTTATCGGATTGTCAAGAAGATACCTTAGTATTTTTGGAGCCAATGACCTCCGGGTTCAAAAGATTCCATCGTTGTCCTAATTATTAGATGGGTACAGGCTTTGAAATTCTGGCAAAAAAATTACCGCCTCTAATTAAAGAGACGGTAATTTTTCACCTAATTTATTATTATCAGAGCTTAATAGGGGTTGCCGCACAAAGGGTTGCCGTGTTTATAAAGATAATCTATCAATGCCGTAATATCGAGCGCATTAACTCGATAATTGCAGTCGCAGTCGCCAACTTGAGTTTCCGGCTTGGGCGCCAGCCCGTGCTTGTACAAATAATTAATTAAATAAGTAACATCTTTGATATTCACTACGCCGTCATAATTGCAGTCGCCGTATAATTTCCATACAACAAGCTTAAGTTCAATCGGAAACGGCGAATTGGTCGCAGTTGGCGAAATAATCTGGCATTGGTCGAAATATGTCCCCATGGTTATGCCGCCCGCGAAAGGCATAAAATGAATTGACCATGGATAAGTTTGATTATTTGTCGAATCGATATCATAGAATAACCAACTGATGCTTTCATTCAACTGCCAACTCATGCATCCAGGATTGGCGTTGGTGACATCCAAATAAAATTCCTTCCCCGGTCGATTTTCCCGGGCGGTGAAGAAGATTGTATCGGAATTGGCGGCTATCCACGGAGGCATAGAGGCAGGCAATATATTCAGTACCACGGGAAGCCTGACCGGACTATTGATGGCATTGATTGCAGAAACAACAATAGTATCATAATAAAACCCTGGAACCAGAGTCTTATAGTCAAAATTCAAGGTGATTATCGACGGAACCGCTCCGGTTATCTTATCAGGAACAAGCCAACTCGATTTCCAAGTCAGGTTGAAAGTCATAGGATCCGTGCCATAGTTGAAAATGCTGAATTTAGTTGGAAGCGGCTGGGTTCCGGTTCCTTGAGTACACTCATAGAGACTGGCCGTAACCGAGTCCTTATTCAAAGCGATAATAGCTGGATGTTCAACATAGTGGAATTGAAAAACAACAAATTGAGGCGAATTGATCGCTTCATTAGAATAAACCCAGACGGTATCGAAGAAATTACTTCCAGCGCTTCCGCCAAGTGTTTTGAAACTTGCGGTTACAGATTGGGGCACGGCGCCGGAATCAGGGACAAGGCCAATAATTCTTGGTGAGTTGGACGTAACGTGGTAATTCATTGAACCGCCGCCGGCATTATAAATATAGAAGTTGCGCGCCGGAGGAAATGGGTTATTGAGATCGACCACAACAAAAATAAATGGAGAATCCACGGCCAGCAAAGGCAAACCTGAAGCAACCTCCAATCTAATCACTGCCTTCTGTGGATCATTGGCGGCATTTGGATCAGAAACCAGAATTGTGTCATCATAAATACCATAAGGAAGTCCAGCTATATTCACTGACAGGGTTATATTTCCTGAGTCGACGCCTGAAGTTGGGACGATAGTCAACCAAGTTGAAAGTTTCGATGCGGTCCAGTGCAGAACTCCCTGACCGGTATTGGTCACAATCAAAGTCTGATTGGGCGGATTGGAGGAATCGGCGATAGCGTTGAAACTGAAATAGGTCTGAGAGAGATGAATAATCGGGGGTGGTAACATTACCCGCAGTTTTATTGGCGTCAGGACTGGATTGTTGGCGGCGCTTGTATCTGATACAATAATTGTATCATAATAGTAACCGGCGGCCAAACCCGCGGTATTGGCAAAGACCTGGACATTAGACGGCGCAGTTCCAAAGGACGGAGAAATATTTAGCCATGTGGAATACTTGGTAGCCGTCCATTTCAGCGAACCCTCGCCGATATTAGTTATATTCATGATTTGTACGGGAGGCATAGCCCCCCCTTCAAGGCCCTCGAAGTACATCGAATCGGGACTGACTTTTATTATTGGCGGATTTTGGGGATTTCCGATTGTAATCTTTCCCTTCTGAAATGAAGGGTAGATCGCCTCGGCATTCGGGTCAATAAAAAACAATTCTCCGGCAGTGGGAAATGAAAGGGTGTCGATAGTAACATTTTGATCCGGAATAGCGGCGGGGATATCAAAATGGATTTTGCAAAGCAATCCGTTTCCGGCCGGAATATTCGCCTCCGTGGTGACAAAAATGGCAACGACCGCTTGCTGGATGGAATCGAGGATAGTCACAATCTTCATGCCAATATAGGACACTCTTGAGCCGACAAACGAAATGGAATCGATTGTAATGTCGCTACTGCCGTAAACCATGGGAAATTGAAGACCAGCAAGCTCCTCGTCATTATAAAAATTGACATCAACGACAGCCTTGCTCCCCTGCATGACCTTTATCGAGTCAACTCTGACCGTGTCACGAATGCCGGGATCTTGAGCATAAAGATTTGCGGCAAACAGAAGAACCGCCAGAGCGATTAAGGTAACAATCCTTTTACCCATAAACAAACTCCTATTCTATCTTTATAAAATCCAAATTAGAATTTGCGAGACAATCATCCCTTTCGCGACATTCCTGTCAATGACTCTCTCAGCCTCGGTAAGAATATCTCAATTCCTCACTAATAAATATATCTTTATCAGGTGGTTTCTGTCAAGGATAAAATTGAAACTGGATGGAATCTAACGATTATTTTTTCTTGCCCTGACGGGTAGCGATTTTCTTGCCCACAGGTATTATTTTGCGATTTTTCGCCTTTTCGATCTCTTCGGCAAAGATTTTTTCAAGAGTATAGCTGGAGGGAATAAAGTCAAGAAGCCCCTTTTCGAAAACCTCATCGACGGTATCAATAAACATAAACTTGGTCTTTTCCAGTATGTCAACAGGAAGGTCCTTTAGATCTTTCTTATTCTCTTTTGGGATAAGGATTTTACGGATTCCCGCGCGATAGGCGGCGGAAATTTTTTCCTTAATGCCGCCGACAGGAAGCACTTTACCTCGCAGGGTGACCTCACCGGTCATGGCAATATCGTGGCGAATAGGACGTTCTGCCATCACTGAAGCAACAACCAGCGAAACGGTAACGCCCGCCGAGGGTCCGTCTTTAGGAATTGCTCCAGATGGAAAATGAATATGTATGTCAAAATTATCGAAGTCATTATAATCAATTCCGAGAACATCAGCCTTGGACCTTACATAACTATGAGCGGCTTGGATTGATTCTTTCATCACTTCACCCAGTGAGCCAGTAGTGATGACCTCGCCGCTTCCTTTCATTCGCAAGCCCTCGATGATCATCAAGTCGCCACCCATTCCGGTCCAGGCAAGGCCGATGGCGACCCCGATTTCAGATGATTTTTCAGGCTTCTCTGGAATAAACTGTGGGGTACCGAGAAAATTCTCTACTGTTTTTTCATCGACGACCCAAACTTTATTTATCTTGCTTGCTTTTTCCTTGGCGACATGACGGCAGATTCGTTCTATCTGGCGTCGGAAGGTTAGAAGTCCGGCCTCAAGAGTGTAGCTTCTGATTATTTTCTTGAGACCTTTTTCTCCGAAAATGAGGTCTTTTCGGCGAAGGGCATGATTCTTCATCACATTTGGGATAATATGTTTTCGCGCAATCAGAATTTTCTCTTTCTCGATATATCCCGGCAGTTCAATAACCTCAAATCGATGGGCGAGCATCTCAGGAATGCCCTCGATGCCCTTTACCGCACAAATAAATACAGCATGACTTAGATCGATGGGCAACCCAATGTAATTGTCGAGAAAGCGAGTATTATGCCGCGGGTCAACTGCCTCAAGCAGAGACATTGGCAATGAAGTGTTTGCGTCTTCAGCGAAATATTCCAAATCTTCAATAAAGATGACCGGGTCACATCGGCCGGCATCTCTGAGAGTTCTAATTATGATGCCTGGGGCGGCGCCCAGGAAATTTCTTGCAGAACCTTTAATATCAGAAATATCAGTCATTCCCCCAACTGAGATTCTGATAAATATTTTTTTCAGGGCTTTCGCTACCGCCCGGGCAAGGGACGCCTTGCCGGTTCCGGGAACCCCGGCCAAACAGAGAATTGAACCCTCAAAAATGCCGCCTGAAAGGTGGCGCACAGCTATTCTCTCGAGAATCTGCTTTTTTATCTGGGGGGAACCATAATATTCATCTGCGATGTCTTCTTCAATCTGTTTAAGGCTAAAATCTTCCCTGCCAAATATATTCCATGGCGTTTTTAACAGCCAGTCGAGATATAACTTGGTTGCGCCATATTCGGCAGAGGCAGTCGAAAGATGACCCAAGCGATCGATTTCAATAATGGCGCGATCGCGGACTTCCGCCGGAAGCAGTTTGTTTTTCTTGACTTCATTCCTCAGCTGTTGGGCAATTTTGTCCTCCAGGAATTCGTCTCCGAGTTGCTTTTTTATTTCATACAGCTGTTGCCGGAGATAAAATTTCCGTTGTTCGCCGGCATTTCTCTCTTCGACATTTCTTTTTATTTCATAGGAAATTGCCACTCTCTCAAGTTCTACTTTCAGAAAATCCAGAAGCCTTTTTAGTCGGGCGTCAATCTGGAATATTTCGAGAATCTCTTGCTTTGAATCGAGCGGGAAATGAAAAGCGGCGGCAATTTTGTCAGCAAATTGGCCAGGGGTGGCCAAATTGAATTTCATAACATAGGCCAATTCATCAGAATAAGTCGGGTCCACATGCGTAATCTGTTCGATAACATCGACAATTTCATGGGTCAGCTGTTCAACTCTGCGCGTTGTCTCCAATTTTTCATCGGCAAAACCAACGCGAGCAGTCAAATAGGGGGAGGTTCCCTCTATTGACCGCAAGACAATTCGCCGGATGCCCTCCAGGGAGACAATTTTTGAATCGCTTGGTCCGTCTTTGGCTGCTATT
>CAZCFT010000062.1:0-15081 GCA_964498015.1 uncultured Ignavibacteriaceae bacterium | reverse complement strand
CAGATGAAAAGAACCCATCCGACGTCCGTCAAAGGCCGGACTCTGGATGGGGTACCCCTATGGCGGGTTACCAGTTTTGATGATTTCTCGGAATGCAAGAAGATGATTTTACTGAAATAGAAATTGTCTGAGTCGATTAAGTTCTGGCGGGTATGGAAGCCCGCCTTTTTATTTGGTTCATCACATATTTATTGTCCCATGCAATAATTTTCGACATGTGATTGACAATATTTGGCAGCCCGGTAAATTGGGCTAAAATAAGTAAAAAGTGATACTATATTTGGTGGAATATCGTATAAGAATCATAATAGATATGCATAATCCATAATCGGTTTGGCGAAACTAATTTAGTTAAGAAGGGAAATATTATGAACGGCATTTGTCACATCGAAATTCCCTCGGTAAATCTTGACCGGGTCAGCAAATTCTACGGGACGGTTTTCGGGTGGGAATCAAATTATGTCAAAGAAATGGATTATTCCATGTGGAAGGCCCCGCAAGGGGTTAATGGTGGATTTTCCAAACAGCTTAAGGCTGCTCCAAAGGATTCCGGCGTTTTGTTTTATATTGAGGTTACCGATATTGAAGTCTCATTGAAGAATATCGAGACAAGTGGCGGGAAAATGGTGCGCGCCAAGACGTCTATCCCGGGGATCGGGCATTTTGCGATTTTCAAAGATACCGAGGAAAATGATATCGGGTTGTTTTCGGCGTAGGGAATTAGGATGAGCCTCGGGTCACACCTCGGCTGTCGCCTCGGCAAGACCTGACGCAACTTGATGTTCCCGTCAGGGAATTCGCCTGCGGCGGACTGGCGGCGCGGATAAAACCCATCCGGCGTCCCGCAAGGCGGGGGCTCTGGATGGGGTTCAAATGCGGATTGCCGGTTTATATGGCATAGGATTAGGTTTGCTATGAATCGGCGTTAAAGGGTCTTCGAAAATTGGAACATTGACAAGGGTTTGATGAATCAAACCCCTACAATTACCTACCTATCCTGATGGTCTAAGGACATCATTGCCTTTCGCTCCGGCAAAGGCGCGGCATCGACTTTTTTTGCTTTGGCAGGCGGGGTTTTGGTCCCGGCGTCAAAAACAAATTTCCAGTTTCCATCCACCTGCTTTCGCCATATTGTGACATAATTGCCAAAAGCAGATTGTTTCTGCCCGGTGGAGTCGGTAAATGAATATTCGTATTCTCCAAGCGTGTACCCCAGATTGCCCGAAGAGGCGATATCGGCAAAGAATGGCTCCCACAGAAGAGTTCCTCCGACATCTTTGGAAAGAATATCGCGAATTTCGGTTCGTCCTTTCATCGGCAGACCATTTTCCCGGTACATTATGGCGGAGTCGGCCATAAAAGTATCAAAGGCGGTATAGATTCCTTTCTCCGCAGAAAGTTTCGAAAATTGGCGATCGATATTAAGCAACGAATCTTTGTCATTTTGGGTTTTCAATGTTTTACCGCATCCAGTCAGGCAACCGATGATAGTCAATGCGAGAAATAATCTTTTAATCATGCATGAGCAATTTGTTAAATTCATTTTCCCCCCCGCTTGAGAATGTGCGGTTCGGCTCTAAAAAAAATCATGACGCCGGGGCGCTGTTGGCGGCACGAAGATCATTTATGACAGAATTCAATTTTTCAACTTCAGCGCGCGCCGCCTTGTCGAAATCCTCTTCAGGCGACGCATATATCACGGTGCGGGAGACATTTATCACTGCGGGTTTTTTGAAACTATCTGTGCCGGCCAGAACCGCTTGCCCGAGACTTCCCTCCTGCGCGCCAACGCCAGGAATCAAAATCGGCAAATCGCCGGAGACTTTTCTAATTTCGGACAGTTGCTCCGCATGGGTTGCCCCCACTACCAGGCCTATATTTTGCTCTTTGTCCCAATAGGCGACTTTCTCTGCAACATACATGTAGATTGGCTTGTTCAGGACATGCAGAAATTGGAAATCCCGGCTTCCCGGATTGGAGGTCAAGCAGAGAATAAAGGCTCCCTTGTCTTTATATTCCAGAAAAGGACGGATCGAATCATACCCCATATAGGGATTAACGGTGACCCAATCGGCGCCGTATCGTTCAAACATGGCGGCGGCGTAATGAGCGGCGGTATTCCCAATATCCCCCAGTTTGCCGTCAAGAATGACCGGAATGTCATCGGGAATTTTTGAAGAAAGCTTCTCCAGAAGCGAAAATCCGTCGGGCCCAAGTTCTTCAAAAAAGGCCAGATTGGGTTTATAGGCGCAGACAATGTCGGAGGTCGCCTCAACGATACGCATGGTAAAATCATACAGCCCTTTTATGGATGTGGCATAATTTGTGGGAACTCTTTTTCTGTCGAGGTCGAGACCGACGCAGAGCATCGATTTGTTTTTTTCCTGTATCTTTTTCAGTTCGCCGGTTGCGCTCATTAATAAATCCTCAATTGTCCAACAAGTTCATTGACAGACTTGAATTTATGCTGTGTTAGATATTTTATCAAGTCTTTGATTATTTGAACCGGCGCATCCGGCTGGACAAACAAAGCAGTTCCTATCTGGACAGCCTGCGCCCCGCACAGGAAAAATTCGACGACATCTTTATAATTGGATATTCCGCCGATGCCAATGATCGGGATTCTCACTGATTTATGGACTTTATGTACCATTGCCAGCGCGACCGGTTTTATGGCCGGGCCGGAAAGCCCACCGGTATTATTGGTCAATCGCGGCCGGAAAGTTTCAATATCGACGGCCATGCCAACAAGGGTGTTTATCATTGAAAGAGCATCAGCGCCTCCTGTCTCACAGGCACGGGCGATTTCGGAGATGTCGGTTACATTCGGCGAAAGTTTGGCAATGACCGGACGGGAGAAGACTTTTTTGACTTCCCGCACGGTCTTTTCGGCCTGAAGCGGACTGGATGCAATGGACATTCCGCGCTCAACATTGGGGCATGAGAAATTCAGTTCCACCATATCGGCCCGAGGACAATCGGCCAACCGGGCGCAGATATCAACATATTCCTGACTGGTAGCGCCAGCTACATTCGCAATAACGCAAGTATCGAATTTTTCCAGAAATTGCAGTTTATCCTCGATAAATTTGTCGACGCCGACATTGGCCAGCCCAATGGCGTTGAGCATGCCGGAATCGGTTTCGGCAGTTCGCGGAGGAGGATGCCCCTCGCGAGGTTTGACCGTAATTGATTTGGTGACAATCCCGCCCAAAAGAGAAAGATCAAATAGGTCGGCCAGTTCCTCTCCGTAGCCGCAAGCGCCTGATGCGGTCAAAATCGGGTTCTTTAGCTTTATTCCGGCGATTTCGACGGATAGGTCGGGGATCATAACAGTACCTCACCGATATTATAGATTGGTCCATCCCGACAGACGCGACTATACCCTCCGGCTCTTAAAGGCACGATACAACCCAGACATATCCCGATACCGCACGGCATAGGCGCTTCCAGAGAAAGCTGGCCGGGTATATCGGATTTGCGAGCAAGCGAGTCAATCGCCTTCAGCATTCCCTGCGGGCCGCAGGCATAGATTCTATATTTATTATTTTCCCCGGAAATTGCTTCTTTAACGGCGCTGCCGACAAGACCTTTGAAACCATAAGAGCCGTCATCAGTCGTACATATTAAGTTCACTCCCAGCTTTTTCAGGCGAGGGAGTTCGATCAATTCATTTTTTGTCTTACCGCCATAGAAAAACCATATTCTGTCGCGGTCGTAGCCCTTTTCGACCATTTGTTTTGCAAGAAGGTAAATCGGCGGCATGCCTATTCCTCCGCCGGCAAGGATTGATATTTCCCTTCGCGACGGGAGTGTGAAGCTGTTCCCCAGAGGGCCCATGATGTTGAGCTTCTCCCCTTTCCCGATTTCGGCAAGCCGGGCCGTACCCCGGCCATAGACTTTGAAGAGAATGCTGAAGGAATTGTCCCTGGGATTAATGTCATACACTGAAAAGGCTCTTCTGAAAAAGATATCAGAATGATTAATTTTAATATGGACAAATTGTCCCGGTTTTATGGAACCGGCCCTGGAAAAGGGGCCCAGAATGAGCAAAATTGAATCGTGGGCATGTTTTTTTTTGGTCAAGACTTCCGCAGTCTCGATGGCAATTTTTCTCATCTCAGACTCTGGGGCAATTTGACATTGAAATTATAGACCATCCAGGAATCATAGAGCTCAGGGCGAATGCTCTGCATGTCGAAATGGAATCCCTTGACTGTTTCTGCGGCTTCAGTATTAAGCTCTTCTGATGGCGTGGGATTCTTGAGTTCCAAATCAGTAACATCGCCAAAGGGGTCGAGCTTTATTTGGAAAACAAGCTTTCCTTCGAAATTCAGAGTGTAAGCCGCCGGAGGATAACGAAACTCTTTATCGGTGCGTATGGGTTCTTGTCCGACATTGACAATTTTATTACCATCACGGTCGATATAATATTTCTCTTCCGGAGAGAGCGCTCGCTGAGCGGTTGAGTCGGCGGTCGAATCGACTGCCTGCCCTTGCTGTTGAGAGGAAGCGGCTGTCACTGCAGAAGTATCTTGAACCTGCTTGAATATCTTCGGCTGGAGAATAATTTTTTTTTGCGCTTCTTTGCCGAATTCAGAGGAGGCGAAGGAATCGGCAAAATTGGCATAGGCAAAGTACAAAGTTGAATCGCCGGGGCTTTCATAGTTTTCGACCAACCAGAGAAGGGTGAATTTGGCTTGATTATTGAAGGATGAGCGGGGGAAACTGTCGGCAACCAATCGATAATAATATTTGGCGGAATCGAGATTATTAGATGCGGTTGAGTCTGTCGAATTTTGGTCAAAGGCGAATTGCTCTGCCTTGTGGAAATAGAGCTCGGCATATCCGGTATCGGCCATCGTGCCGGCCAGACCAAGCAGTCCGATCGCCTCCGGGACGAAGTCGGAATGCGGATAATCCTGCAATACTTTTCTTAGGGAGGAATCAAATCCGAGGGTGTCGTCAAAATTGTCTCTCAAAACCAATCCTTTAGCTATGAGCGCCTTAGGAATAAGGTATGAATTGGGAAACTTATCAATCACATATTGAAATTCCTGAAGAGCCGAATCGGGCTTGCCCAATTGAGTGAGGTACAATTCGGCCAGAAGGTACTGGGTTTTGGCGGCATTGTCGATGTCGTCCTGAGTCGCTGATGTATCAAGAGCTTGCATTTTGGAATATTCCTGGAGTTTTCCAATGTCCGAAGAACGTTGGAGTGCATCTTGATATATCCCCGAACCGGAGCCGAATGATTTTGCCTTGTCATAAAATTCTTTGGCTTTTTTATAATTCTCATAATCGAACTGATGAATCAAGCCGAGGTTATAATAAGCGACAGCCCCCTGCTGACGCTGACTTTCTACGGTGACCTGATTATAGATTTCTTCAGCCAGCTGAACATTCCCGTCGAGCTCATATCCGAAAGCAATCATCAATTTGATCGAGGGCAAAGAATCGAAATAGAGGGGTTCAGTAGCCAGCTTATTGAAATACATCATCCCGTCTTCGATCTGATGCAGAAAGAATGAGCATTCGCCTGCCCTGAAATTGGCCTTATATTGATCTGCCAAAGACGGTTTATAGTCTAATACTTTCAGGTAGCTGTCGAGGGCGGATTTATAATTGAACCGGGCGTATTGGCCATCAGCGATATACATCTGCGCCACCACCTTTTCTTGGTCGTTCCCCAGCGAATCAAGCAGTGACGAAAAATATTTTTCTCCCTCGGAATAATTCTTTTTATCGAAATAGTATTGCCCCAGAGCTAATGCGGCCTCAACTTTGACACTTCGTTCTTTGCTCTCAGTAAAGAGGGCCTCAAATTGAACCATGGCCTCGGCTTCTTCGCCAAGCTTCAATTTGGTCTTGGCCATATAAAGCCTGCTCTCTTTGACAAACTGGGATTCCGGATAGTTGGCAATTAACTCCCGAAACCGTCTCTCGGCTTTGGAGTATTCCTCAACATAATAGTTGGAAACGCCGTTGACAAACAAAGCATCATCATACCAGCTGGAATTGGGATATTTTTCCAGGATTTTCTGTGATTTCTCAATCGCCTTGCTGTATTGGCCGGAGAAGCTTTTGCCGGATACCCGTGGCCCGGCATTTTTCCGCTTTGATTCGGCGTCGTTAAAAGACTTGCGGGCATGGTAAAAGGTATTGTAATAGACGCATCCGGAGGCAAGAACCATAACGAGGAGTAGGGAAAGAAGTGTATTAAACCGTTTCATATTCCAATTCCTGAATATATCCATTTTGAAGACCGGCGGAATAAAAAGCTTCGGTTGCCTGATGGAATTCCTCGGCAGTCACTCGCCGACAGATTCTATTATCCTCAGGCGCCTTATATGCGGGGAAATATTGGCTCATCAGTGAAATATATATATCTTTTGAGACTTCTTTAGCAAGGAATTGAAAAATCTCTTTTGAGCCGGAAATATTATCGGGAAGCGCCAGATGGCGAATCAAAACTCCCGACAGCGCCAAACCTCTGTTATCGATCTTTAGATTTCCGACCTGTCGATACATTTCTTTCACCGCAGATTGATTTATTTCGCGATAATTATGGCATCCAGAGTATTTCAACGCCAATTCATTGTCATTGTATCGCATATCAACAAGATATATGTCAATTATACCCTCCAACTGCTGTAATATATCCAGTTTTTGATATCCGGAGCAGTTATAGACGATCGGCGCTTTGAGCCCTTGCATCTGCGCTTTGCCAAGAGCAATCAAAAGCAGGGGAAGCATGTGGTCAGGAGTTACAAAATTGATATTGTCGGCGCCGCGGGATTGGAGGTTCAACATCATATCTTTGCATTCGTCAGTAGACACAACCCGGCCGTTCCCGAATTGGGAGATTGGGTAATTCTGGCAATATTTGCAGAAGAGCGAACAGTTGGATAGAAAAATGGTCCCGGAGCCACGCCCGCCGGAGAGCGGCGGTTCCTCACCCAAATGAAGGTTGAAACTGGCGACCTTGAGCTCGGCGGCGCTATTGCATTTGCCGACCTGTCTTTCGAGACGGTTGACCTTGCACTCCATCGGGCAGAGCCGGCAATTGGACATAGACTCGTAGAGGCTTTTTCCCAGTTCGATAATTTCTTCGGGAGTGCGCTTTTTCATTATTTCAACTCCCGGACAATTTCCGGCAGGATTTCGCCTGATTTGCCCTGTAGAAAATAATCGGCAAATTCGGTTAATGGGGTAGGCTCGATATTTATTTCTACCAGATAGGCTCCATTCCTTTGGGCGGTAAATGGCATTGCGGTAGGCGGAAAATCGAGCATACTTGATTAAGATACGCAATTTGGGGCGGGAGGGGAATAGATAAATGGGGAGGGGGGGATAATCTGAATCATTGTATTAAACTCCTTAAATTAATAACAGGAAAATGAAAATTTTGATTCCAGCGGAACAGAGTTGATGGACCTAAGGGAGTGTTGAAAAACCCTAAAGCCGTCAGAAGAGGTGTCGAAACCACCCGTCAAAAGCCGGGTTTATCAACAAGGGTTTGACCTACTAAGTTGTTACCCGTCAAAAGCGGCCGGGCGGCAGGTCACACCTCGGCTGAAGCCTCGGCAAGACCAGCCGCAACTTATCCTACCGACATACCCCTCTTGCCGAAAAAAATCAAGACCCGACGGGTGGGTCTTGATTGAATTCTGATAAGAGAGATATTAGAAAAATTACTTTTTCTCTTTCCCTTTATCCTCTTTTTCCGCCAGCTTTTCGTCGATGCGGGCGGATTTGCCGGTTAGGCTACGCATATAATATAGTTTCGCCCGATGGACTTTCCCCTGACGGATGCGTTCAATCTTGGAAACATTCGGGGAATGAAGCGGGAAAATTCTTTCTACGCCTATACCGGACGATATTTTGCGGACGGTAAATGTCTCGCCAACTCCGCCGCCACGGCGGCCAATAACAGTCCCCTGGAAGACCTGGATTCTTTCTTTATCCCCTTCTCTGATTTTTACATGCACCTTGACTGTATCGCCTGATTTGAAGGGGGGGACTTTGTCCTTCATGTAGGTTTTTTCCAACTGCGCTATCTGTTTCATAAATCTATCCTCTCATTTTTTTTCTTTCTTTTTCAATTGGTCAATATACATTATTTCTTCGTAATCGAGTAAAATATTATTCAATAAGTCAGGCCGATTTTCATAGGTTTTACGGAGTGACTCTAATCTGCGAAATTTTTTAATTTCCTTATGATTCCCCTGCAAAAGCGGTTCGGGAACTTTAAATTCCATATATTCTTCCGGCCGGGTATAGACCGGGGCGCCGAGGAATTTCTCGGTATGCGAATCCGATAGGGCGGATTCAAAATTTCCCAAGACGCCCGGTATGAGGCGGGTGATGGAGTCAAGCAAAACTGCTGCCGCCGCCTCGCCGCCAGTCATGACGTAATCGCCAATAGATATTTCTTCAATCGGGAAAAGCGAAAGGATTCGCTCGTCGATGCCCAGATAGTGGCCGCAGATGATTGTCACTCTTTCAAGAAGCGAGTACTCGACGGCTTTATCCTGCGTAAACAGATTCCCGGCGGCGCTGGTCAGAATAATTCTCTCCCCGGTCTTGTCCGACTTGTCATATCCAAGAGATCTCAGACACTCAAAAAGCGGTTCAATTTTAAGAACCATTCCGCCGCCGCCGCCGAATGGTTTATCATCGGCGGTTTTATGCTTATCAGTCGCGAAATCCCGCAGGTCGATGATTTGTATGTCAAAGAGCTTTTTTTCTATTCCGCGGCCCACAATCGACTGGGTGATGACCGAGTCGAAATAGGCCGGGAAAAGAGTGATTATTTCGATTTTCATACTATTTTAGGCATTATCCTCGGCCCCTACTAAATCAATCATAAGAATTCGGCATTTTGCCTATGCTTGCTTTAGGGAATCTGGTGGATCGTATGAAATGGGAATACTGCATTCTTTCTAAACTTGTGTCATTCTCACAGGGTCTATAGTCGGTCATTAAGATTTTTGGCTTTCGAAATGCACCTCTTTTTCAAATTTCTTCGGTATTTTGTCAATGATGTGATTTACTACAAACGTTCTATCGTTGAATTTTACTCGCCTCAACCATCCGTCATTATCAAAAAACTCCCTTACGAACGCATAAGTAAATTGGGCATGAATATTAGGACTGACTACCAAAATATTCTTTATATGATTTCCTAATTCAGATTTGATATGATGAATTTCAAAGTATGGCTTACCATTGTCCATTAAGAACCCGAAACCTGTTATTTGGCATTTGCCATCATAAATTTCGGTTAAAAGCTTTCTAATAGAAGACGGGGCTGTCTCCTTTGCTTCTCTCGGTTTTGCCATTCTTGGTCTTCTCTTTTTAATCTCCATTTTGGTAAGCCGATAATATTCACTCCATAATGTTTCTTTGGGGGTTGCACTTACTATCTTAGAAATTGCTTCTAATTTGGCGCTTGCGACAGCTTCGCTTTCCGACTCATCAAATTCCTTTTCTGTTCTTTTAACCACATTCTCAAATTGTTTCTCAGTTATGATTCTGTATTTATTGGTATCCAGAATTTGTATAACGATTTCATCTCCATCTTTTAGGTCGGCCTTTTCATAAAAGCCACGCATCCCTCCAATCCTACATTCACGACTGCTACTTGTATATGGCGTAAAAGTTTTGGCGCTAACTTTATCATTCGTCCCCGTCGTAATATAAATTTTGCCCTTCTGTTTTGGAAAATAGTCAATTAGAGAAACAGGAATGGCTAACAGCCCTTTATTCAGCCTGCTTTGGGTCATTTTGATTGTTTTGTAATTGAATAATATTTTGCTTGTTATCTTTTGCAAATTCTGCCCATACCTGTTATAAAATTTTGTTGGACTTCTTTTGGCGCAAAATATAACCCACCTAATCCCAGATCAAAGGTTTCAATCAAACATCCCGGCGGGGAGATCGACTATTATTTGCATTTTCTCCAGATCGATTTCTTTTACGAACCGTTTTATCATCGGCAGAAGATGTTTTTTCCCGTCAGCCGATTCAATAATCAGCATATCATTGGCCGGGTAAGCTTCCAGATCGACCACGCGGCCCAGCTCTTCATGGTCGCTGTCATAAACCCGGCAGTCGATTAGATCAAAGCGATAATAATTGCCGTCAGGGAGAATATCCAGATCGGATGATTTGATGTAAATGAATTCGTTAGTCAATACTCTAACATCATCCAGTGTATTCAACCCGGCCACTTTTACCACCGGCTTTCGGGAGACAGTTTTCAGTGATTGAATTTTCAGCTCCTTCCAGCCGTCCTCTGTCTTCAGCCAGAGCGGTTTTTTGCTTTGAAACCGCTCTGGATTGTCAGTCAAAGGAATAATATGTATTTCGCCGGACACACCATAAACTCTGCCAAAACGGCCAACAATGATATATTCCGGTCTATTAACCAACTATTCGAGAATCTCCAGAACAGCTCTTTTGCCCTTCTTGGCGGAAATAGCGGCAATCAATGTGCGGATCGACTTCGCCGTCTGGCCGTGCTTCCCTATGACCTTGCCCAAGTCTCCCTGACCGACGCGAAGCTCATAAACAGTGGTTCTTTCGCCTTGAACTTCTGTCAGGTTGACGTCGTCGGGATTATCAACCAGCGCTTTGACGATAGTCTCAATGAACTCCTTCACAGCAATCTCCTTTTGTAGAATCAGTTTCTGGTTTTAAAAACTATTAAGCCGGAGGCTTACAAGCAAACAATAAGCGGAAGGCAATCTATGCTTCAGCCTTGGTTTCTGTTTTAGTTTTAGTTTTCTTTCTCTTTTTGGTTCGTTCAGTAATCGTTCCCGCAACTATCATTGCGGAAACATCACCGCCCTTTTTCTGGGTCTCATACTTTTTCAAAAAACCAACCTGCTTTAGAAGAGTGATAACCGTGTCTGACGGCATTGCACCCTGATTCAGCCAGTAGGTCATTTTGTCCTCAAAGATTTTTACCGTCGCAGGCTTCTCGATCGGATTGTAGAATCCGAGAATCTCGACGAATCTTCCGTCGCGGGGCATGCGTGAGTCGGTAGCCACAAATCTGTAAGTCGGTTTTTTCTTAGCGCCCAGACGTCTTAATCTGATCCTTGCTGCCAATTTTCAATACCTCCATCTTCTTATGAGTTACATTTGGAAAGGGAATGCCCCTTTCGGCAGACCTTTGAATTTGAATTTATTTACGTTTTTAATCATCTTCTGCATGGCAAAAAATTGCTTCAACAACATATTTATATTTTGCACCGAATTTCCCGAACCCAATGCAATCCGCCTTTTTCTTGAGCCGTCGATAATGCTCGGATTCAGTCTTTCTTCAAGGGTCATTGATTGAATCATAGCCTCCACCCGACTCATGCCTTTCTCGTCAATCTGAATTCCCTTCAGGGCTTTGCCGATACCCGGTATCATACCTATAATAGACTCCAGTGGTCCCATCTTTTTGATTTGTTGCATCTGACCCAAGAAATCCTCAAGTGTGAAAGCATTCTTGCGAAGCTTTTCTTCCAGTTTGGCGGCCTCTACTGTATCAACCGTCTGCTGGGCCTTTTCGACCAGAGAGACGATATCACCCATTCCAAGAATCCGCGAGGCCATTCTGTCGGGATGGAATGGTTCCAGATCGGATAGCTTTTCCCCGATAGAAGCGAGCTTTATGGGGCAACCGGTGACCGCTCTAATGGATATCGCCGCGCCTCCACGGGCATCGCCATCAAGTTTGGAAAGGGCAACGCCGGTCAGATTGAGCCTTTGATGAAACTTCTCGGCCAGATTGACAGCGTCCTGTCCGGTCATGGCGTCGGCGACAAGAATCAATTCATCAGGGGATACTTTCTCTTTGATTTTATCCAGCTCGAGCATGAGGTCTTCATCAATATGCAGTCGTCCGGCGGTATCGACGATCATGAGGTCGATAAAATTTTTCTCGGCATATTTTTTGGCTTGGGCGCATATTTCGGGAGGTTTCTTGTCAGCAAGCTGGAAGACCTCGACGCCGATGGAGTCACCCAAAATTTTCAGCTGTTTTATGGCGGCGGGGCGATAGATATCGGCGGCCACCAAAAGAGGCTTCTTATTTTTCTTTTTGGCTTGAAGCGCCAATTTTCCGCAGAGGGTAGTTTTGCCCGAACCCTGAAGCCCGCAGAGAACATATACGGTGGGAGTTTTGTCTATTGGGGCAAGCGGTACCGCTTTCTCCCCCAGTAGTCTGACCAGTTCTTCGTGGACAATCTTGACAATCTGCTGTCCTGGTTCGATGGATTTAAGGACCTTTTCGCCAACCGCCTCATCCTCGACATGCTTGATAAAATCCCGGACGACTTTATAATTGACATCGGCCTCAAGCAAAGCGCGGCGGACTTCTTTGAGCGAATCCTTAATATTCTTCTCGGTCAGCTTTCCGGCGCCGCGAAGATTCTTGAAAATCTGGTCAAATCTGTCTATCAGTTCACCAAACATAACTTCCTACATAAAGACAAACCCGCCACAGGCGGGCGGAAAACCCGGGGACACAAAATCGCCCCAGTAAAGCTCTAAATTATACGAAATTTCCGTTAAATGGCAAGCGTTTTCTATGAATTGGGCTGCACGTCAGTCATAAGGCCTGATTCGGCTTTTGACGAAGCGGAAATGTCAGGCAATTAGGGCTTTCAGATTGGCAGGAATAGATTCGATGCGAATTTGGCATTCCCAGATTCTCAAAACTACCCAATCATTTGACCTAAGATATTTGTTGATAGTCCTGTCTCTTTTTCTATTGCGCGCAATCTTTGCCCGCCAATAAAGTGAATTGGATGCCGGTTCAGTATTCCGGCAATTATGTCCGTGCCAGAAACAGCCATCGGCAAAAACAGCTATTTTTCTTTCGGGAAAAACAAAATCCGGTTTGCCATTCAATGGGTAATTCCTTCGCCATCCCTTTATTTTGAATTTCCTGAATATACTAATGAGTTTAATCTCAGTTGATAAATTTCCACGGGATTTAACAGTCCTCATTATCCGAGAACGTTGGCGCTTGGAAAAAGTATCAGCCATTTACTGTTTTTCAGTCCGTCCAATGTCAGTCAGAAGGCCTGATCCGGCCACTGCCGGACCGGATTTTTCTATTTCATCAAAATTGAGCTCATTTCCTAAAATAGGCAAAAAGGATTTCAAAATTGCCTTCACGACAGCAACAGGCACTGCATTTCCAGCTTGCTTGCGAGCCTGTGAATCCGGAACCACAATTTTGAAAGAATCCGGAAATCCTTGTAACCGCAACATTTCCCGAGGCGTCAGTCTCCTTTCGCCGTTCACCAGAAGATAGTTGTAGGAGGCTCCAGCCCTCAATGCGCACGAATATGGATATGAACTAACATTTCCCGCTTTATTTTCATGCCAGATTGATGGTTTAAACCTTGATTTGTGGATAGACATCCGTTTTTCCAATATTCGCTTTGAGGCATAAAATTTTTCTGGAACATTGTTTTCCAAAATTGCCGCAAGTGGAATCCGCCTGCATTCAATCGATGGCCAAGCAAAGAGGACGGGATGTCTAAAACCTGCTATAAAAACTCTTTCTCTTTTTTGGGGAAGACCATAGTCTAAGGCATTGAGCACGCGATAATCGACCCAATATCCTAAATCACGAAGAGTCTCCAATATTCTTCGAAATGTATGTCCATGCTCATGACTCACCAGCCGTTTGACATTCTCCAAGAGAAATGCCTGAGGTTTCTTTGCATCCAGTATCTTGGCGATGTGGAAAAACAATGTTCCTCTTGCATCGTCAAATCCCTTGCCGTCACCAATGATGCTGAAGGGCTGACACGGAAAGCCAGCAAATAAAAAATCATGATCGGGAATATCATCGGCGCTGATCTTGGTAATATCACCTGATGGATATTCATCAAAATTGGCATGATAAGCTTTGCGAGCATAAGGATCTATGTCTGATGAGAAAACGCAGATGGGGTTTGCGGCATTTTGCTTAAACACATCCTCAGCTGCAAATCTAAATCCCCCAATGCCGCAGAAAAGGTCAATAAATTTTATATTCAGGTCGCTCATTTATTCAACCTGCCTCGTAAAAGGCCAAATCATTGTCAAGCGCTTATATCCGTCAATAGCCGGATTTACCAAAAAAAATTAACAAAAAAAATCAATGTCCGCAAATCACTTAATAAGCGTTATGAGGATTTTTTTGCCTTTCTCATAAAATCAGCGTAATCAGGGCGCCGAAAGAATGACGTTCCGGTCACGAGGATGTCTGCACCCGCGGATACAAGATCGCCAGCGTTGTCCAGCCCGACTCCGCCATCAATCATAATTTCGAAATTTAAGTGATTGTCTCTGCGATATTTGGCGGCGGCTTTGATTTTATCAAAGACTTCCGTCATAAAGGCCTGCCCGGCAAAACCGGGATTGACCGACATGAGCAGGAGAAGGCTGATATCTTTCAGGAATGGAAACAGTATGTCGATTTTGGTGGGAGGGTTGACGGCCAGTCCGGCATTACTGCCGAGTTTCTTGATTTTAGAGATAAGCGAGTAGATTCTATAATCATTCTTGGCAATCTCGGTCATATAAACCCAGCGATTATTGGGCAGGTCTTTTCTTTCGCCTTCGATTTCGATATGGAAGATAATATAATCGACAGGAATTTTCGCAAAAGCTTCAATGTGGTTTTCGGGATCAGTAACCATGAGATGCGCATCATGAGGAAGCGAGCAGATTGATTTCGACATCGCCGAAACCGCCCCCCCAAATGAAAGATTGGGGACAAAATGGCCATCCATGATGTCGAGGTGAATCATATCGGCTCCGGCTTTCTCAGCGGCCCTAATTTCTTCACCCAGCCGGGAGAAATCGGCGGCGAGGATGGAAGGGGCGATTTTGATCATCAGATACGGACCTCTTTGTAGATACAAGGTCGAAATCCCCAATCTTGTCATGGATTTCGACATCCACTCAGTGTTTGCTGAAATATCAGCTATTTAATTGATGTTCGTCAAGGTGAATCTGACCGGAATGGTATCTGGTGAAACAATGCCGGTTAATCCGGTGCGATAAATTGAAAAGCCCTTA
>CAZCFT010000061.1:0-15361 GCA_964498015.1 uncultured Ignavibacteriaceae bacterium | reverse complement strand
GTTACTTCTCTCCATTATCAAATGCTTCATATCCATCAGAGGGTTTTTCAACAAGTCCCTGGGATAAGGGGGATGAGCGAGGCTCTTGGCATTTCATGCAAACGGCCGATCGCGGCCGAGAAGCTTACGGATATAGACTATCTGCCCGGCATGGTAAAACTCATGCATCGCCAAGAAAGTTAATGCTTGCCAGGCCGGTCGCTTGTTTCCCCCGTCGGTGATTTGCTTCTCAAGATCGGCGTCGGATGATTTGGAAATAGTTTCAAATAACCGATCATGAGATTTGTAGAGCATCTTCCGGACTTCTGCCATCGATGGATATGCTTTGGGATCATCCGATATCACCGACCCCATACCAAACAGCTTGCCATATTTTTCATATGAGCCGTCATCTATCCCCAAAATTATTAGGCCATGAAGATCACTTCTAAAAATATGCCCGGCCAGCCATCGGATATGGTTTTGCCCATGTTCGCCCCGCACCATTGACTCTTCTTCTGTGATGTCGTCGAGAAGCTTCTTCATAACCTGCTGATTGAATTTCAGCATATAAAGCAGATGATCTTTGCGCGACATATTTATTCTCCTTTTTGCCAGAGACAGCTTATGTTAGTTTTGTGGGAATATTATAATATAGCCGTTGCAAAATGGGACAAATATTATATATATATTCTGTAATCGGGATGGGTCATAAATGCGGTTGAATCAAATTAGAAAAATCCAATTTAAAAGCATCGACTCGATTAGGCCATTATTAAGCGGGCTGATGCATACTCTCAGCTTCGGTTTTATTCTGGTCCTGCCGATTGGCATTTATCAGGATAATCCGGACTCCACCAGCGCCACTATCTCCGGGCATATCGGTACCGGGCAATATGCCTCAGTGCTCAGAGACTGTAGTGGCCCGGTTGCGGCGGTCGGGAACACTTATAATGATTATTCTCTGAACGCTCGTCTGGCAGTCCCGCCCCGCAAGAATTCTCCTCTTTCAATTGGATTCGGGGTCGGAGAATGGAGAACGAAATCTCATAGCTACCCTATCCGCAGTTATGACGGAAATACCAATACCTATAAGACAGATCAATCCCCGTCTCAGCAGATAAGTTTCCGCTATTTTAATCCCAATATCAGTATGGAAACGGCTCTGATTGGCATGGGTTTTGGGTATATTAGCGGATATCGCCCGCTAAACTTATCAGAAGGCAGTTATGGACGTGGATCCGATATGTCTTTCCACGTTAGATTTGGCAATCCGCGGAAATATTATTTCATAACCAGCCTCAATGAGAACACACCTTTGGTTTCCGGTGGCGGTTATTTTGATCTGGGGTTCGGCCTGGCCAACAAGAAGGCTTTTAATATCTACTTTGGAATTTCGGGGGGACTATACGATTCACCCGGCTTTCTTTTCCAGACGCAGATTCCTCTTCGAAAGCATCTTCTCCTCAGTGGCGCGATGAGATATGGTCAGGTTGCCGGAGTTTCCGAGACTGGCATTTCGGGCGGGGTCATCTTAGGGCTTTGAAGAACTTGGGCTGATTAAGAGCCTTTATAATTTCAATTCTGTCGGCCAAAAAAAACCCCCGATGCAAATCGGGGGCTTTAGCGATTATCAATCAAAATTTAGAACAACAGCGATGCGGAGAATCTATGCACTGATTGAAAGCGGCCGTAATCGACCCAGGCATAATCGAGTTCAAGGTCAGCGCTTCTGGACATCCGCATCCTTAATCCGCCGCCAAGACCAAGCCCTTCCTCCTGATAATTCAGTTTGTATCCGGCACGAAGGAAATATCTGTCATCCCGATTGTATTCGGCGCCGAGCGCCCCCTGCTGAATATTGTCGCTGGGATGTTTGGCCTCTGCGGACAGCGTCAGCCGGGAGGTTTCCCCAAACTCCAAATCATAGGCCATGCCAACCTTGAATGTCAAAGGGAGATCATAAGGATCAACTTTAAGGCGGCTGTTGAATGGGTCCTGATTGGGATTGGCCTGATCGGGATTATAGGCAACGTCAAGATCGGGACCGTCAAGTTTCATTTCCGGTCCCATGTTGGAAATATTCATCCCAATTCTGAGATTGCGATAACCGGTGTAAAGCAGGGTGCCAAAATCAAAGGCAAAGCCGCTGGCTTTTTCCCGATAAATTTTCTCGCCGATATATTTGACGCTCGCTCCGAATGAAAATCTGGCGGTCATCTCGCGGGCGAAACTTAACTGAAGCGCATAGGATGAGGCTCCGTAGCTGAGACCAGTACCATCCGGTTCATCTACGGTAGTTATTTCCTGATCATTCATTGACAGGACGGTAGTCGAAATCCCAAAAACGCCGAGATTTTCAAACCTTCTGGCATACGCCACATAGTTTAAATTAACATCGGTGAGATAATTAACATAAGTAAACCCCAACTCGCTTCCGAGAATCTGAGTCAAACCGGATGGATTCCAGTACATGGAATAAATGTCATTGACCGTGGCGACACTGGCCTCACCGAGGCCGTGGTATCGGGCGCCCACGCCGATTTTCAGGAATTGGGCCCCGGTGGTTCCGGATTTAGAGAATTCGCCGGCGACAGCCGAGCCGCAAAGTATCAAGGCGACCATAGTATAAATTATTTTTTTCATCATGGCGTCTTCTCCTATTTAATTAACGCAAACCGCCCCGTGCGGTTGCCGACTGAAGATTCTACATGGTAAAAATAGACCCCCGGAGAAATATCCAGGCCGTCCCGTGAAAGCATATTCCAGTCCACCGTCCCTGAGCCGTCTGAATGCTGGAGGGTGGTTATGAGGTCGCCGCTCAAAGTATATATCCTGATGGTGCATATTTCGGGAAGATGAGTGAACTGCAGTTTCCGCTCGAATTTGTTGGTCTCCCAGGAGGCGTGAACAATATACGGATCAGGGACAACCCTGATCTTATCCAGACTTGATTTGGCATCTGTGATATTTACCCCGTCGGTTCTGAAGGCAAAAATATCATCCGCTCCATTGACCGGCGCGCCCTCGACCGTGAAAATATCCCCCGTGGCAAAACTGGTGTCACTAATAGCAAAGCGGAAAAACCACGCATGGTCGTTGGGAAACGCCTCCGGATGCGAATTGCCATCATAAGGAACGTCCACAATTCCGATATAATCTCTTTTGGTCGGCTCCCAAACCTGATTTTGATTCTGATCCAGAATCTCTGCAAGTACCTGATACCCAAAAGTGACATTCCAAACTTCGAAAGGCAATTGGATTGGGGTAACATCATCGGTTAGCCAATATCCTTCAGAGCCTTGCGCCGTAAATCGGATTTCGTATGTTGAGCGAAAGTGCTTATCGCCTCCCAGCGGGAAGCCGAAGGCATCGCCGGTCGGACCGTAAGTATACCCGAGATGCAGGGTCGTGTCGCCTGCTGAAGCAAACGTGGTCTGCCCCCACGAGTGCGGCGCCCTGTCGCCGTTGCGCACTACTACCTGCATTCCATCAGCAATGCTATACAGCTTGACATCGCCATCCTGAATGGTTTGGTTCTTTAATACGGTGTCGCCGGTGGAGAAATTAATCAATTGCCAGCTGGTCAGTTCGTCGGTTTCAGAAAAGACTACTCTATATTCGACGCCTTTATTCCAGGTTTGATTGAATACGATCGGATGAACCGAACCTTCGGAAGGACTTCCGTTTCCGCTATATTTATGCTCAATCGTTGAAAAGGCGTCATAAAATCCCGCCGGTTCGCTTCTGGGAGTCGCCTTTGCCGTATGGCTGTCTTTTCCAGGGGTTCCAAAGCCGCTTTGTAGCGGGTCAATCGGAACATTAGTATCGCCGGCGTCATACGACACCAGGCAGTACCAATACTCTTTACCATTTGTCAAGTTACTGTCGACATAAGTGTGCTGAATCGGATCTCCAAAATTCTCTATTTGAAATGCCGTTACCGGTTGAAAATCATTTTTCAGACAGGAATTGACAACATCGGCGGCAAATCCCCATGTGTATCCTTGGTTGGACGAGCGATACAATTTATAACCGCGAAAATCATGCTTGCCGGTGAGAGGGTCAATGTCGACCTCTGATGTATCGTTCCAGCTTAGATAGACTTTTTTGTCTCCGACGCGAGCTTTTAGAAACGGTTCGGCCGGTGGTTGGGGACCGACAAAATGATTATCGTAGAGAGTCTGTGCCGTTGCGGCATTGGCATAAAATTCATTCAAATCCTGTCCGGCGACGATGGCATAAACCACCCGCACGGTTTTGCCGGCGGTCAGGTTGATTCCTCGTGTGCATTGAAGATAGTACTGGTCGGTAGGAGGCAGGCTGGTGTCAATCTGAGTTGAATTTAAGAACAGAAATTTCCCGGGATCTTCCTCAGGCAGATATTCCCACTGGCCGGTGCGAAAGGCTGTCATGCCGATGCCATCGGGCGTCTCTAAATATTTCGTACCCATGATTCCGGTCTTGACCAGCGGACCCCACCCTGGGTCGTAACCGTCCTGATCATAATCCCAAGCCAGGTTTTCCGTGGTGTCGCGGGCAACCAAATCTCCCAGTCGGCCGTTCTCCCCGGCGCCATCGAAACCGCCAATATCAAAGTCGCAATAGATTCCAAAGGCAAATTCCGGATAGTCGACGCCGGAAACATTCGTAATTTCCAAAACGACATAGAGAATATCTTCATTATAGCAATAGTTCCACTGATATATGGTCTGCGACATCTCCAAGCCCAAACTCTTTGGGCTGTTTCCGTCCTGAAAGCGATAGAACGACTGTTGAAGCGAGGTAGGGCCTCCAGCATGGAAACTGGAATCAACCGTTGAATAAACATTATTGTAAACCCATCCAGCGCTGTCGGCGTTCCACACCCGCCAGCCGTTGGCCGGATTGCCGAGTCCGAGACCGGCCGTATCAGACGGATCATAATCAAATGAAGTCGTATCGGTGGATAATCTTATATCATAGCTGTTGTTCCCGGAGATAAAAGACGGTATCGGCTTGAAATCCTCGTCGGAATCAGCCACGACCGTATCGCCATTGGGCTTTACGGCGCCCATCCAGAATTTCATCTCCCCGATATAGTTATGGCCGGAATTCTTTGGCCACTCGCCCGAAGGCAAATTGTAGTAGCTATACCCGCCTATATACCCCCAGTTATCGACAGTCGTGACAATATTTCCTTTGTCGTGGATAATCTGTTTCACGACTTCCGGCGATGGCGCTTTGCTCTGCGCGGATCGGGCGGCCAAATGACCTGCGCTGAAGAATATTAAAAGAATTAGCGCCGCCGCAAATTGTATGATCTTTAGTATCTTAATCATAAGCAAACCTCGCTAAAAATTAAACTCGAGTCCCATACGAACTGTACGAGGCTCAGAGAGGTTCTGGGGATCATTGGCCAGTAATTTATAGTATTTATTAACATCTGCCGCCGTATAAGGTCCGGAGCCGTCAGGACCGGCACGTCTTCCGTCGTCATCGGGACGGCCGGTATTGGCATAAACATTGACAATGTTTCGCCTGTTAAACAGGTTTTCGACTTCGACAAAGAATGAGAAAAAGAGGTTGTCTTTGGACAGAAAGAGGTCTTTGTTGAATCTCATGTCAATCGAATAGCTCGCCGGCAAGCGCCCTTCATTGATACCGCCCACCCTCTTACCCATATTGTCCGTGACAGTATATGGGAGACCGCTTCCATACCGCCCGACAAGATTGATTCCCCACGCCCCCGGGACATTCATACCGAGGAAATGACCCTGCCACTCGCGCGAAACGCGATAATCGATATTAAGGGTGGCGCTATGCCGCTGATCGAACGACAGAGGATACTCTTTGACAGGCTTCACCGAGTCATTGGGATTAGTGATATAATTATAGTAACCTTCATAAGCTGATGAAGAATTTCCTTTGGCAATCATATAACTGTAAACAAAGGATCCGGAAAGCGGACCGCGAGCTATTCTCTCCAAAGTCAAATCAATCCCCTTGACCGAGCCGTAGTCCTCATTAACAAATTGGGTGACCGGACTGACGCCATGCAGACCAACCTCTCTGGATGAGACCATATTTTTCACATCCTTGAAATATGTGGTAATATCAAGCCTCAAATCCTGGTTGATCATATGATTTGCTCCCAGCTCATA
Organism: uncultured Ignavibacteriaceae bacterium; assembly: GCA_964498015.1. Taxonomy (GTDB): domain Bacteria; phylum Zixibacteria; class MSB-5A5; order GN15; family PGXB01; genus CAWEZN01. The sequence goes on along the minus strand of CAZCFT010000061.1, from coordinate 9,239 downwards.
AGCAATTGTCTTTTCCGCCTTCAGAGCCGGATTACCCACGATGGGGTATCCGCTGTTTAGATTGGCCTGGAGGTTGGTATACATATATGTATAATTCGGGACCTGGAAGAAATATCCATAGTTGAATCGAATCACCGAATTCTCTGAAATCGGGTGGGAAATACCGAGCCTCGGCGATATTTGGGCCTGAGACCCGGAACGGGTTCTGGGAACACTTACGGTGTCAAGAACATTAGGCCAGTAATCGACTTCGGAACTCAAATAGTCCCATCGGAGGCCGACGTTGACAATCAGGTCTTTTAATTCCAATTTGTCCTGAATATATGCCATGCCATAATTTGGGGACTGGTCATATTTTTCGCCATAAGGTTCGATATTATAGAACTGCTTGGAATCCCAGGAAAGACCGTAATTTCGATATTCTCCGCCAACCCGTACTTGATTGTATTTATTGAATTGGCTTGTCAGATTCATGGTCGCCGCATCATATCGGGTTGTCCTTTTGCGATAGGTCGGTTGAAAATCCTCGCCATAGGTAAATCCGGTGTTGAAATATTCCAGAGCATAATTATAGTTATTCACATCAATGGTACCATTATAGACGCCATTGGAATCTTCGGAATAGCCCGGCCAATCTTTCCAATACTTATCAAAAAGGCTCTCTGGAGCGCTTTTGGCGCTGGTATAGAAATGATTATAGGAAAAAGCGAAAACGGTCTTGGGATCGATATTATAATTGCCTTTCAGGCCATAGAGGTAAGCCGTGGTTTTCGCCAGACCTAATCCGTTGAGATTGAAATCATAAGACAGGTCATTTACATCTCTATGAACGTAAACTTGATTGTCCGACCTATAGTAACTTCCTGTGGCGGTCAGGTTTAAATTCGGCGACGGCTGTAGATTTAATTTTGTTGAATGAGTCATTTCTTTGGACTCGTTATGAGGCAGATAGCCATTATTATGAATATAATCCCCGGCCACAAAGAATGTCGCCCGCTCACCGCTTAATAGAGGAATAGGGCCTGACAGGTCGTATCCTACCGAGCTGTTGGCAATACGCTGAAAAGGCTTGAAACTGCCGGTGTTCACATCATAAGGGGAGCTATAACCGTCGTAAAAACTAACTTTGCCGCGATAGTTATGCGTTCCCTCTTTGGACACGGCATTGACAATACCGGAAAGGGCCTCGCCATATTCAGCCGGAAATCCGCCTGATGTTAAATTTATTTCTTCAAGGGCATCGGGCATGATGCGAATACCGGCGCGGCCGACAAAAGGATCCTGTATGGAAAAGCCGTCATAAAAATATGTGACCTCTTCAGAGCGTCCGCCTCGCACATGCAGGTTGCGGTCACGATCCACAACCGTGCCGGCCAAATTCGCCAGGGCTTTTTGGACAGTGATGGCGTTGGGTATGAATGACAACCGGTCGGAGGTTATGGTGGAACGCGACGCCGTTTGGTCCTTTTGAATTGGAGGCCGTTCGGCATAAACTTTGACCTGCCGCGCCAGAGGAATGTCAACCTGTTCGATACTGAAATCGACAGGCGTAGTCAAATCCAAAAGAACTCTAACTTCCTCTTTCTGAATGCTCTGATAACCTATCACCGATACCGACAGACTATAAGCTCCGGCGGGAAGATTAATTATAAAATACTCGCCGTCAGAATCGGTTTGAGTCACGATGTCGGTTCCCACCACCCTGATAGTGGCGCCCGGAATCGCTTCTCCAGTCACCTTGTTCTGCACGGCGCCGGCAATCTTGCCGGTTGTTCCGGCCAATAGAATCAATGGCATCATTATAAGTATGGCCGAAATCAAAAGCGGGATTGATTTGGCTGTGTTCAAGGCAGATCCTCCATATCTATTCCCCAACTGGGAGGGTTTAATCTTATTATTCTGAACTGTCATTTATAAAATGGCTTCGAATTTGCCTGTATGGTAAATTCGGTTTCTTTAAATTTTATCGACTCCCGTTTTTAATTCTTAACCCCGAAACAAAATTTTTTCTGCTGAGCCCTTGGAACCGAAACGGCAGTATTTGTAATTTTTTCCATTTTGAAATCCATATCGGTGAAGATTTTCCGGCTTCCGCCCGATAATCAGATTGATATCTATGCCTCATATTTTAGGAATTTGGTAAATTATGACATACATGGACATCGCTGATTATAGTTCTGATATTGAGGGCTTTAAAAAAGAATGAGCTTTTTGAAGAAGATATTCTTCTTTGGAGGGATACTTCTATCCTTCTCGCTTTCGGGCGGCAGGCTTGCGGCTGAAGAAATCAAGCTGGCCATTGTCTATAGTGACAGTCTTGAAACCACTCTGCGCACAATAAAAGGCATCAAAAGCGCAATCATGGTTCAGTATGCCGCAGTTGACTATTTGGAGTTTTTTATTCCGGAACATAGCGACTCCCTGGATAAAGAGGCCGCCAAAATTGAGGCCTTAGATCCGAAACTAATACTGACAATCGGCTCTTCCGCCACCAAGGCGATGGCTGACCGGATAAAAGACAAGCCGATTATTTTTTCCGCAGTGCTTAACCCTGAAACATCGGGATTTGTCAAGACTCTCAATTACCCGGGCGGAAATATCACCGGCGCCTCGCTCGATATTCCCCCAGACATACAATTCAAATATTATAAGAAGGTGATAAAGGACCTCAAAAAAATCGGAGTCCTTTACACTTCTGAGACAGAGAACCTTATCCCGCCGGCTAAGGCTTTGGCCCAGGCTCTGGGATTGAGCCTTGAAGCCATCAAAGTGACCAGTGAAAAGGAAATACCTGCGGCGTTGGACAAACTCAACCGCACCGTTGACGGTTTTTGGTCGGTGGCTGATGCCAACATTTTCTCACCCAGCTCGACCCGCTTTATTCTGCTCAATACTCTGCGAAGCGGAAAACCCTTCATGGGATTTTCCAAGAACATGGTGGAGTCGGGAGCCCTCTTCGCCCTGGATTATGATTATAAGGACATCGGCCGACAAGCCGGAAGAATAGCCCTTGAAGCGCTATCAGGTAAACCGCCCGCCTCGATACCGGTGGCCGTTCCGGGAATTATCTGGTTTCATTATAATGAAAAGACCGCCAAACATATCAGCGTGACGATTCCCGAGGACCTCGCGGCCGTGGCAAAGGAGGTTTACCGATGAACCCTTTTAATCTGCCGCGGAAATGCGCTTTGCGCGAGAAGTTTGTCGTGGTCGTTTCAGCCGTTATTGTCGTCAGTATGCTTGTCATAAGCGGCTACCTGATTAAGAGGCAAAACGAAGTTTTTCATCAGCAATTGGACAAACGCGGTGTCGCTCTTATTACCAATCTGGCATATAATGCCGAGTATGGCGTTATCCTGGAAGCCGAGGACGAGCTTGAGACCCTGATTAAGGGTGTAGCAATGGCGGATGATGTCATCTATGTCACAATCGTTGCCGCTGACGGAAGAACGCTGGCAGGAACCGGGAAGGATTTGAAAGGAACGGTGCGCCAACTTCCCATAAAGCAGGAAGAATTGGAAGTGGGCAGTAACAAAGTTCAAGACAAATATTTCAGGGCCGCCGACGGCGCCGAATTTATTGAATTGGCATATCCTGTCCAAACGCAACGCAAATCGGTCTCCAAGGAAAATCTCGGCGCGGTAGCGGGGTATTCGGAAGAACAAGGCGCTACGACAACCGAGATTATTGGAGAGGTGAGAATAGGCTTGACTCTGGAGAACATGCATAAAGAAATAGTCAAATCCAGAACCGCGGCTATACTCTTGACCTTGATGGTTGTTCTTTCGGCGATTATTATCATGACCGCTTTTGTGCGAATCATCACGCGGCCGATTGAATCGCTGGTGGACGTCACGGATCATATTTCCAAGGGCGATTTGAGCAAAACAGTTGATGTTATGTGGAAAGATGAAATCGGACATCTGGCCGAATCATTCAATCGGATGATCGAATCGTTGAAAAAATCGCAGGACGAGATTGAAGAATATAACCGAACTCTGGAAGAGAAAATAATCGAGAGAACCAAAGAGCTTGAAGATGCCCAGTCGCAATTAGTACAGTCTGAAAAGATGGCGGCGGTCGGCCAGCTGGCCGCCGGCGTGGCCCATGAATTAAATAACCCGCTGGGCGGAATACTCGGATACGCCCAATTTGCCCTGGAAAAAATTCAGTCAAAAGAAATCAATGAATTCACGCCCAAGGATATCGAGTCCTACAAACGATATTTGAGCGATATAGAAAACCAGTCAAGGCGGTGCAAGGCCATTGTCCGGAATCTTCTTAAATTCTCACGGACTTCCCAGACCCTGGAATTGCAGGAAATTGAAATCAATCAGGTTTTGGATGAAACGCTTTCATTTCTGGAACATCAACTGATGATGAATCAGCTGAGTTTGAAAAAGATGTATGATAAAACTATTCCACGAACCAAGGGCAATCCGGGTCAACTTCAACAGGTCTTTACTAATATAGTGATAAACGCCATGCATGCCTCCCGCCCCGGATCCGAAATAGCCATTTCGACGCGATGGTTGCCGCCGCTGGGCGAATTTTCCGGAGCGATTGAGGTTGCCATTGCGGATGAGGGAATCGGCATCAGCGAAGCGAACCAAAAGAAAATCTTTGAACCCTTCTTCACGACCAAAGAAGTCGGCAAAGGAACGGGACTGGGGCTTTCCGTAAGTTATGGGATTATCAAGGAGCATGGCGGCGAAATTAAGGTGAAATCCAAACCCGGTGAGGGAACGGTATTTACTATAATATTACCGCTTGAGAAAAGAAGCGATTCTGTCGAAATAATATCTAACAGGCAAGGAGTTTAAATCCTTGCCAAAAGATGGAAGGCGGAGCTATTAAGTCTATTCTTGTTGTTGATGATGAAGCTATAATGAGGGATTTCCTTTTTGACGTCCTTGAGGGCTTTGAAGTCGAGAAGGCGTCGGACGGCGATGAAGCTATAGCCAAGATGAAAGAAAAGGAATTTGACCTGATAATCACCGACATGAAGATGCCCCGTGTCTCCGGGGAGGAAGTGGTGAAATTCGCCCGGGAGACTTATCCGCGTTCAAGAGTCATAGTCGTATCAGGCTATTCCAGTCTGACGTCAGTGGGTACCGCCTTAGGATACGGCATATGCGCTTTTCTGGCCAAGCCGTTTACCATTAAGCAACTCCGAGCAGAAATCGATAAATCCCTGTCCCAAAAAGACGTCAATCCGCCGGGTGAGAGCAGGAGGGAAAATGGCTGATAAGATTCTTGTCATCGACGATGCGCCGGTCATCCGCAAATTTCTTCATGAAGTTCTTACTGATGCGGGATTTGAAGTTGACACGGCCGAGAATGGGAAAGAGGGCTTGGAGTTGATTGCCGATAGTGAATATTCCATTATTTTCTGTGACGTCCACATGCCGGTGATGAATGGCCTTCAGACAATAAAAAGTATCAAGATGATCAAACCGGACATTCCCATAATAATGACCGACTCATTGCCAGAAAAAGAGGCGGAAGACGCCGCCAAAGCCGGAGCCATTCGCTGTCTCGCCAAGCCCTTTGACCTGCATGAGTTGCAAGAAACCATCAGATCCGTCCTAAGTGACAAAATTAGTTCTCCCAAATGAAGGATAATCCTCAAATAGAAGGGCATTCAGTCAAAATCATCGTAGTTGATGATGAAGATATAGTGCTTTCCCTTGTTCGGGATGCTCTCGAGGATGCCGGTTATCAGATAGAACTGGCTAATAATAGCCGACTGGCTCTTCAAAAAATGGAGCGGGAGCATTTTGACTTCATTCTAACTGATATCAGAATGCCCGAATGCGACGGTCTCGAACTGGCCCGGAAAGTCCGAGAAATCAATCCTTCTATCGGCGTCATCTTTATGACCGGTTATGCCAACCTTAATACGGCCAAAGATGCCATCAAAGAGGGCGCTTATGACTACATAATGAAGCCGTTTGAACTCAATGAAATGCGTCAGGCGGTGAGAAATGCAGTTAAGAAAAAACAAAAGGACGCCGAAAAATCGCTGGCTTCGGAATTGAGCCGTCTTTCTGATCTTAATCAGCTGATGTACACCGTAGGCGATATAAGATCATTAATGAGATTGTCGCTTGGTTTTGCCTTGATGCAGGCCAAGACAGATAAAGGTTCAATCGCATATAGAAATGGAAATGAAAATGAAGTCAGCGTTATAACTACAAAAGATGACACTTTTGAAGAATCGGTCTATGATTTTTCCACTGATCATCTGGACAGCACGAATGACGCCTTTGATTCCCCATTTGTGATTTCCTCGCTTGAAGAGCATCCGCTCTATAAGGCCCATAACGATCCCGAAATCAAATCATTCCTGATCCCCGCGTGGTTCTCCCCCGGGGGACGGCTGATCAATATCGCCCTTAAACGCGGCCCAAAACTGTATGGATTTCTGATTCTCGATTTCTCGCTGGATAAAGAAATAGTCAAAGCCAGCGACTTGAAACTACTTTCTATTACAACCAATCAGATTGCCATATCACTGGAAAATATTATCTTGCTCGAGGAAACCCGTAATGCCTATCAACGGCTTAAAGAACTGCAGGAGCAGACTATTCAGCTGGAGAAGATGGCGGCGAAAGGTCAAATGTCGGCTGAAATCGGGCATGAGCTGAATAATATAACCGGAGTGGTCTTCGGAAATTTCTCTCTCCTTGAGCATCATATAAAAGAGCGCCACTGGGAAGAATTAGACAAGTATCTTACAGCGGTAAAAAACAATCTTGACAATATCAAGAAATTCTCCCGCGGCCTTATGGATTTCTCCTCTATGGATGCCAATTTCCAACCGTGCGATATCGTTCGGCTGGTCAATGATGTAGTCGAATACTTAAAGACACAAAAGCGCTTTCAAAAGATAGATATAAGCTATTCTGGAATGGTCGATTCCTTATTGACTATGGCCGATACCGGGCAATTCCAACAGTTATTGTACAACCTGCTTAATAATGCCGCCGATGCCACGCGGGAGCTTCCTGCCGGGACATCAGGACAGATTGCCGTCGGACTCACACATGATCCGGCCAATAACAATTTCAGCCTTACTGTCGCAGATAACGGCGTCGGCATTGAGAAAAGCCTCCTTGAAAAGGCTTTTCGTGAGAAATTCACGACCAAACCGACCGGTCATGGATATGGATTGCTTGTCTGCAGAAAAATCATTGATAACCATAAAGCCAAATTGACCATAGATTCAACTCCTGGTCATGGCACAACCATAAGCATCAAATTCCCGATTAAGACCCCCGCGAGCGTGCAATCCGTAGGGGTTTAATTCATTAAACCCTTTAACAATCAAAAGGTTGATCGTAGGGGTTTGATTCATTAAACCCTCACTATTCCTTCGTTATTGTTATCCCCCACTTCTGGGGAGTATCCGGTCGTGAGTCGTTGAAATTCGGGAAAGAATGGGAACCATCAGTGACAAAATGCGCTATATACTCACCAGCCTCAAGAAAAACCTGTGCATCCACTTTGCGATTCTTCTCGCCGCCGCCGGCGTGGCGCGACATCCGGTAAGTCATCTCCCATACCGTCTCACCGGTATGAGCATTTTCGATCCAGCCATAATCAAACATTTCCCCCTCTTTTCCCTCTCCCAGCGCAAAAACATGAACCTTCTGAGGAGAACCAAGCTTGAAGTTCTGCTCAACATCCTCGTCGTCGCCGATTTTGGTTAGATTGACCAGCGTCTTGCCCCCTTCGGGTACTTCATCAAAAATCCCGACTGATTTCGGGTCAAAAATTTTCCCCACCCCATAAACCGTAATTCCCCACATCTCCTGATCTACCGGAGCCGAGGAATTCCAATCCCGATATGAATGGGAATCATCGGAAACATAATAAACCATATACTTGCCCGCCGGAAGCGTGATGATACCGTCAAATTTCCGATTTTTGGAAGCTCCTCCGGCATGCTCGGTGTTATCTTCCGTCATCTCCCAGACTTTTTCGCCATTGTCGGCATTTTCAATCCAGCCATAGTCCACAAATTCATCACTATAGCCGTACTCTCCCAGCGCAATAATATGAAGGCTGGTTTCCTTCTTAAGCGAAAATCCCTTGGACTTGAAAGCATTATCCCTGACCCGGGTGAGGTCGATAATAACCGGTTCGGTATAGGTATCTTCAAAGCTCGCTACAAACTGATTATCCGCGCTCTTTGCCGGATAGATGGTTAAACCATAATGCAACGGATCAAAGGGGGGCTGGGTATTCCAGTCATCAAAAGAATGGCTGTCGTCCGTCACAAAATAGGCCATATAATTCCCGACGGGGAGTGCAACTTCGTCATTAAGCCCCCGGTTTTTTCGTCCGCCCCCTGCCCAAGTGGTATTCCATTTATCCATCTGCCAGACCTTCTTGCGAGATTCGGCATCAATAATCCAGCCATAATCAACAAATACCTTATCGCTCGATGAGTACTCTCCGATGGCAATTATCTTCAGGGGAACAGCTTTCTTGAGAGAAAATCCCTTTTTTGATGAATAATCATCTCCGGGGCGCGAAAAATCAATGATGGCATTCTTCTTAAGCTCGGTGACAGGATTAAGCTTGGCAAAAGAGCCGGCTGGAGCTTTGATAACAAAGATCAAGTCCTCGAAATCTTCGGAATAATATTTGACATTCTCGTCTCCCCCTTTATCAATATAATCCCCCAGCCAGCCGAGAGCTTCTCCGAGATTATCAATCTGGATATTTATGTCTCCCAGAAAATAGGGGCGTCCGGCATAGTAGTAACACTCATATTTTCCGGCGGGAAGAGAAATCTGATCCTCATATTCTCTAAGATTTTCCGATCCGGACAGCCTTTCTGTCCGCTGTTCGCCAAAAATCCAAACCGGTTCGCGGGTGACGGCATCAATTATCCACGGGTATGCATACATCTCATCGCTATGCTTCAACCGGGCGCCGACCGCATGGATAGAAAGCTTGGCAGGCGCTTTCAGCTCGAACCCGTCGACCAGTAGGTCACCCTCCTGGAAATCCCGCATCTCGATAATGACATCCTGCGCCTTAAGCGAGGCGGCTCCGATGACAAAAAGAAGGCTGAAAAGAATGAACGCAATTAAGGCCGCAATGATGTATTTCAGACTCAGCGCTTGATCTCCTTTCCCGAAGCAAGCATAAACATACTAATTCTAATTACGGTAAGTCAAAGAATAGGTTTCACTTTTATCGGTTGCCCTTCTTCTGTCTTTCCC
>CAZCFT010000060.1:0-15542 GCA_964498015.1 uncultured Ignavibacteriaceae bacterium | reverse complement strand
CATATTTGGGTCGCCTATTTTTATCAATTCAGCCATGATCAGCCCTGCGAACGAGTGACCGATAACAAAATATGGCTTATCAACTTCCTTTTGCATAAGCCAACTGATTGCCTCGGCATCTACCCTGGGAACATATACGGGGTCAACCTCTTTACTGCTATTCCCATGACCGAAAAGATCGACAGTCACGATTTGATATTTGTCGGCAAAATGCTCGATCTGATATTTCCAGACTTTGTTATTTCCCCCAAGGCCATGTATAAAAAGCAATGCCGTCTCTCTATTGCCCTGTATTTCATAATAAAGATTCAAACCGTTATAATTATAAAAAGGCATAAAATATCCTCAAAACGCGCGTCATTAATCCAATCTATTCATTTTGGCGGATTTATGTCAACAGATTATTGGGGAGTATTTGGGAGACACGCGGCTAAATTGCGACGCGATTTAATCTGTCATGATAATAATGCCTTCGAGAATTGTGATATTCGGCGTTCATCCCTCTGGAATTATATTGCCCTCACGCCCAGCAATGCATATTCTTGAGGCAAATATGATCCGATAATTGAATAATGGAATTGTCCTATATGGAAAATACTGTTTGGTCAATGATATGATGCCAGTTGAGCAAAATGATATCCCGCTTGCCGCTTCTATCCCGTTCGTCATATTATTGCTCCTGATAGCCGTCATGCCTCTGGCCTTCCCGCATTTCTGGGAGAAAAATAGAAATAAGGGCGTCATTGCGGCCATAGTCAGCCTTCCCATCCTCATATTCTTGCTACTTAGTTTCCGAATTGAGCTCTGGCACACACTTAGTGATTATCTATCCTTCATCATTCTTCTGGCCTCGCTCTACATAATATCCGGCGGCATCCTATTAACCGGGGATATCAAGGCGACTCCGGCAGCTAATACGATATTTCTTCTCATCGGAGGCGTCATCTCCAACTTAATAGGGACTACCGGCGCCAGCATGCTGTTGATCCGCCCTCTCTTGCGTACAAACAGCGAAAGAAATAGAACCGGACATATCCCTGTCTTTTTTATTTTCATTGTTTCAAATATAGGGGGTTGCCTCACGCCCATAGGCGATCCGCCGCTATTTCTCGGCTATTTGAAGGGGGTACCCTTCACCTGGACTTTGAAACTTTTCCCGATTTGGATATTCACATTCGGAATCGTATTGGCAATATTCTATATATGGGATAGGATTGCCTACGCGAAAGAAACCGCATTGGCTATCAGAAGGGATACAGCCCAGATTGAACCGCTGAAATTTTCCGGATTGATTAATTTGGCCTTCCTCTTGGGGGTCATCCTCTCCGTGGCTTTGCGGATTCATGCGCCATACCGTGAATTGATTATGATTGCCATGACAATTCTATCGCTATTATTTACCGGGAAACAGATCAGGGAGAAAAACAGGTTTACATATCACCCCATTTCTGAAGTCGCCGTTCTTTTCGCCGGAATTTTTATTACTATGGTTCCGATTATGTTGCTTCTTCGGATGAAAGGGGCCGAATTGGGTATCACTCACCCTTGGCAGTTCTTCTGGTACACCGGCGGCCTTAGCTCCTTTCTTGATAATACCCCTACCTATTTAACCTTTTTTTCTCTGGCTCAAGGGGTGACCGGGGCGGCGCAAAGTAGCGGTATCTCGGTCATCGCCGGAGTGCAAACCGACCTTCTCCGCGCCATAAGCTGTGGCGCGGTCTTTATGGGAGCGAACACCTATATAGGCAATGCGCCCAATTTCATGGTGAAATCAATTGCCGAGGAACAAAAAGTGAAAGTCCCTCATTTCTTCGGGTATATGGCCTATTCGGGCCTGATATTAATCCCAATTTTTATTGCTGTATCTTTGATTTTTCTCGGTCATTAGGTTGATAATTTCCCCAATTCTTGGAATTTAGGCTCTCTATAATTGTCACATTCTGAGACAAGAATTATTTGGATTGTCACTCATCTTATCTGTGGCGATGATTTGTCCATTGATAAAATGCGACAAATCCCCATCAAAACCGGCTGAGCCGGAACCCGACTATGGTAGTTATCTGAGGGAATTTGGAGGAGTGGGGGAAGGTGGGGAGGGCCAAAAGGGATGATTTCTGCCGGTGCGTCCGTTTATGTCATTCTGGCGGACGCCAGAATCCAGGCTTCTGTCCGCTGGATCAAGGCAAGCTGTGTCATAATATCCTCTTGCGGTTGGTCAATTGCCCAATCAGGCTTTTGACTGAGTTGTGTGGCTTCCTTTCTCCCGACTTGTCGGGGGATAAGAAGTGACACTTGTATTGTCACACAACAATTCACAGCCGCGGCAGGTCTCATCCCGACTAAGGTCGAGATAGGACCTGCCGCAACAAAACTACAGATATAGAGCATTTGGAAAAACCCACCGCGAGCGGTGGGGTGCCTGGTACGCCCTGTGGACGCCAAACCGGACTATTCCTGCAAAATTTACCCTCGCCTACTCCCACTCTATCGTCGCGGGGGGTTTGGAGGAAATGTCATAAGTCACGCGGTTGACCCCTTTGACCTCGTTGATAATCCGGTTAGAGATATGGGCGAGAATCTCATAGGGGATTTTCGCCCAGTCGGCGGTCATGCCATCAGTTGAGGTTACCGCGCGCAGGGCAATGACATTTTCATAGGTGCGCTCGTCACCCATGACGCCGACCGATTTGACCGGAAGAAGAACGACAAAAGCCTGCCAGATTTTGTTGTACTGATCGTTCTTGCGGAGTTCATCAATATAGATGGCATCAGCCTCTCTTAATATTGTCAGACGCTCGAGGGTGATTTCGCCGATAATTCTCACGGCGAGGCCGGGGCCGGGGAATGGGTGACGGCCGACAAATTGCTCATCAAGGCCGAGTTGCCTCCCCAGACGGCGGACTTCATCTTTGAATAGCTCTCTCAACGGCTCGACCAATTTCAGATGCATCCTATCTTTCAGGCCGCCGACATTGTGGTGCGATTTAATAGTGGCTGATGGACCCTTGAATGAAACAGATTCGATAACATCGGGATATAGTGTCCCCTGAGCCAAAAATTCGACATCGCCGATTTTGCGGGCCTCTTCCTCAAAAATATCTATAAAAAGATTGCCGATAATTTTCCGTTTGCGTTCGGGGTCTTCGACACCCTGCAGTTGCTTCAGGAAGCGAGCCGAGGCATCGACTGGGCGAAGATTCAACCCCAGCGAAGAAAGCATTTTGACAACATCGGCAAATTCATTTTTTCTAAGGACGCCATTGTCAACGAAGACGGCATAAAGATTATTGCCGACTGCTTTCTTGAGAAGCAGGGCGCAGACGGTGGAATCGACCCCTCCGGATATCGCCAGAATGATCTTCTTGTCGTCTAATCTTTCCCTTAAATCGCGGACAGTGGATTCGATAAATGAATCTGTTGTCCAATTTCCGGAACAGCCGCAGATATCAAACAGGAAATTATGAAGAATCTCTTTGCCGAATACGGTATGCATTACCTCCGGGTGAAACTGGACGCCGAAGATTTTGCTGTCTTCAGATTGAGCCGCCGCAATAGGAAGAGTGGCAGTGGAAGCGATTGTCCGAAATCCGCGGGGCAATGATTTTATGGAATCGCCGTGGCTCATCCAGACGCGGCTTTCGGTCTGAACATTTTTGAGAAGCGGGGAATCGGCGGTAATTTTCAAATCTGAGGGGCCATATTCTCTGGTTTCGGAGCGAACAAGCTCGCCGCCGAATATATCGGCAATCAGTTGGAGGCCGTAGCAGATACCGAGGATCGGTTTATCCGTTGCGAAAAATGATTTATCGAGTCGGGGCGAACCCGGCTCTTTGACCGAGGCCGGGCCGCCGGAAAGAATATATCCTCTGATATTTCGCTGAGAATATGAGAGGAGGTCGGCATTGTATGGCGCTATTTCGCAATAGATACTCGCCTCGCGCACCCGACGGGCAATCAATTGGGTGTACTGCGAGCCGAAATCAAGAATTAGGATCATTTCATCAGCTACGGCCATACGAACTCTTCATGTTCGCTTTTTTGTGGAGGGGATGTATGATGGCGGTTTCAGGATGGTGTCCCGCTTCCAATGAGCATCATCGGTTTTGGGGTAGTCAACAACATAATGGAGGCCTCGGGATTCCTTGCGCCGCGAGGCGGACTGGATAATCAAATTAGCCACCTGCGCCATGTTGCGGAGCTCCACGATGGAGTAAGACGCAGGCTGGCTCATGTAATAAGAATCAATTGATTTCAATAGCATATTTACCCGTTCATGCGCCATTTTCAAACGTTCTTCAGAGCGAACTATACCGACAAAATCAGACATCAGTTTCCGCAGGAAAAGCTTATCATAAGAGATAACAACCTTTTCTTTCATTCGGTGAACTGCCGAATGCAGCCATTGCTCAGCCGGTGGGACTTCGGGGAATTTGCGTCCGGCGCTGAATTCGATGGCGGCATCGGCGGCGAGGTCGGCCATCACGACCGCCTCGAGAAGCGAATTTGAGGCGAGCCGGTTGGCGCCATGCAACCCGGTGAAAGCGGTCTCGCCGCAGACATACATCCCTTCAATATCCGTCCGGCCGTGTAAGTCAGAAACGACTCCGCCGCACATATAATGCGCCGAGGGCGCCACGGGAATAGGGTCGCTGGTAATATCTATTCCGCGGCGAAAACACTCCTTGTATATATTGGGGAATCGCTTTCTTATGAGGGTTTTGGGGAGATGACTAATATCAAGATAGACGTATTCGTCGCCATGTTCTTTCAATTCGCTATCGATGGCGCGAGCGACAATGTCGCGCGGGGCCAATTCCTTAAGAGGGTGATATTTCTTCATGAATCTTCTGCCGGCAGAGTTGATAAGAATTCCCCCTTCGCCGCGAACCGCCTCGGAAATCAAAAATGTTTTCCGCCCGGGGCTGTAAAGGGCAGTGGGATGAAATTGGATAAATTCAAGATTGCCGACCCGCACTCCCGCGCGGTAGGCCATGGCGATGCCGTCGCCGGTGGCAATTGACGGATTTGTAGTATTATAGTAAACCTGCCCGGCGCCTCCAGTGGCCAGCATCGTTACAGGCGAATAGAAACTATCGAAATCCCGTCTTGGCTGTGAGAAAGTATAAACGCCTCCGCATCGGCGGCGACCCTTATAATTGTATGTAATGAGGTCCAGGCCGATCGTGTCGCGAAATATGTCTATATTTTTTTTCCGGCGGCAGGAGCTCAGCAGAGCCCTCTCTATCTCGTGCCCGGTTAGGTCGGCGGCGTGGACGACACGATTGGTCGAATGGCCGCCTTCACGGCCGAGATCATATTCCCCTTTTTCTTTGGTAAATCTGACGCCTATCTCAACCAATTTTCCTATTGTTTCCGGTCCGGTACGGACGATAGTCTCGACGACTCTTTTGTGGCACAAACCGGCGCCGGCAGTTAAAGTATCGGCGACATGAGAATCGAAACTATCGCCCGACGACATGACCGAGGCGATTCCGCCCTGAGCATAGTTGGTGCTTGAATCGGTTTCGCTTTTCTTGGTAATTACGGCCACTTTCACTTGAGGCATTGAAGCGGCGATTTTCTGAGCGAAAAATAATCCAGCGATTCCGGAGCCGATAATAATAAAATCGTAATGTTTTTCCATTATCTCTTCTCCAATATTTTATCAAGCTCTGCAAACAGCTTCCCTGCGGCAGGACTCAATTCGAGCCGCAGATTAAGATAATATAACGGGAGACCAAAATCAAAGTCCCTGACTTTGACATAATCTTTGAAAGTTGTGATGATATATTCAGGACTCTCCTGTCCGTCAAGGGGCCGGATCGGGCTTTTGACCGACTTTAAGTCTTTTCTAATGCCCTTGATATCGGATTGACGATATCGGAAGTGGTCGGGAAACAGGCGGAGATAAACAATATTTGGGAAAGTTGCTTTGATATGCTTCTCGAATGCGAGACTGTTGCCTATCCCGGCAAAGAAATAAGTTCTGCTATTTCTTATTCTATCAACGGGAATATGTTCGCTGTTCGAGACAATCTCATCATTATGATAAGCGGCCATAGTTGAGGGTCTATTCTTAAATTTGCCCTCCAGCCAACTCATATAATTATCATCAACAGTTTTCGAATTTCCTTTCGTGACTGCCAGTCCATTGGCTCGTTTCAGCGCTGACAACGGCTCGCGGCGTCTTCCCAAAGGGAAGATTGATTCATGGCGCAAATCAGTTTCCAGATCGGCGACCAGAAGGTCGAAGTCACGGTGCAATTTCCGGAGCTGGAAACCATCATCGACGATAATTATATCCGGTGAATACTCGATATCAACTTTCGATGCGGCCCGGCTCTTGGATCGAGAGATAGAAAATAAAGCCGAAGGCAAAAGCTCGGCCATCATCTTTGGCTCGTCGCCGATCTTTATGGCTTCCATATTCTGAAGGTCACTTCCGACGCCGATAAAATCCTCTTTGCTTTTTCGTCCGTATCCTGAAGATACGATGGCAGTTTTTAGGCCTTGCTGAATAAAATGCCGGGCAATTTCCATCGTGACGGGAGTCTTGCCGCTACCGCCGACTGTCAAATTTCCAACTGAAATAACCGGAGCCTTTGTTTTCACGGCGCCAAGCGATCTTAGATTATGTATCCAGAGCCCTCTGCGGAAAAGTATCGAGGCAATCCACAATATCAGGATTATTGGCCAATATATTGGATTAGTCTTATTTTTGATTATTTTTAGCCAGATTTTTTCCATCGGTATTGATATTATCGAGTATTATTTTGGCGGTTAAGCGGCTATATGATGGTTCCTCCGAACTGGCGCCTTTCTTTCGGTACTGCTTTTGCCCGGCCAAGAAGGTTTGAATTTTCTTGAGCAATTCGGATTCGGTTTCTATCATTTCGCCGAAGCCATTTTTAGTGATATATGCGGCGCTATCCTCGACATTGAAAATCGACGGACCAAAGAGGACCGGGATCCCCGCCCAGACCGGTTCAAGAATATTATGTCCGCCAAGCTCGACTAACGTACCGCCAACAAAAGCGATATTGGAGACATGATATAAGTCGTTTAATATTCCCATTCTGTCCACGACAACAATCGCTTTTTCCGATTTAACGGGAAGCTGGGTATATCTAACAAACGACAAACCGTGCGATTCCATCTTAGCAGAGAGTTCATCAATTCGGTCGAGGTGCCGCGGAACGAGAATCAGCCTGACATCGGCAATTTCTGCCTGCAATTTCTTAAAAATTCGGAGGATGATTTCGTTCTCGCCATTGCGGGTCGAGCCGGCGATAAATATTTTGCGCCCAGAATTAAAAGGGAGCGCTTTTCTGAGGCGGTTATTTTCTTCCGGCGGCATCTGAATCACAGGGGCGTCAAATTTAAGGCTTCGCAGTACTTCGATTTTGCTTTCATCGGCTCCGATCTTGATATAACGTTCCTTATCCTTGTCCGATTGCACCATAATCTTTTTATAATTGCCGAAGATTTTACTCAGACCGGATTTAAACCATCGATACCTTCGCGCTGATTTTTCGGATAATCTTCCATTCGCCAGAAAAATAGGAATCTGCCTTTTTCCAAGTTCAATGGCGATGTTGGGCCAGATTTCAGTTTCAATAAAGACAGCCGCCGAGGGTTTGACTTTATTCAGAAATCTCTTTACAGGAGAGTGATAATCAAGGGGAAGGAAACTTGTCAGCCATCTGTTCCGTGACAGGGAAATAGCGCTTTGGTATCCCGCCTCGGTCATCACAGTTATGAATAGAGAAATGTTATTATTCTTGTCCGTCAATCGGCCGGATCGGGCTCTTGACCGACTAATCAACTCATCGGCCAAGATGGAAAGGACTCTGATTTCACCCATCGATGAGGCATGCAGCCAGATTGTTTTTTGATTTTTTCTTTCCGCGCGCCTTCCGTCAAATGCCGAATCTATCGATTGGAAATATCCGAGCCTCTCCCGCCATTTTTTTGACCCGAATATATGGGACAAAAAAGTGTAGGGGAAAGCCAAATAATATATCAGAAAAGTGAATATTCTATATAAAGTCAGCAATTGACATACCCTCGAATAATCTCTGCGGCCTTTTGACTTGCGCCGGGAGGACCTAATAAATCAGAGGCAATACTTAATTCTCTCACTATCTGTTGCGACAGTTCGTGGTCATTGAGAATCCGTTGAGCCTCTCCGGCTATATTTTCGGGCGTGGCCTTAGCTTGAATCAGTTCCGGGACGATCTTTTTTCCGGCGGTGATATTTATCAGGGCGATTTTATCCAGTTTCACCAGACAGCGCGCCAGCATGTAGGTAATCCAACCGGTTTTATAAATCACCACCATCGGCCGTCCGATAATGCCGATTTCAAGGGTGGCCGTTCCGGATGATGTTATCACCAGCCGGCTGGAGGCGATTATATCGCGTGTTCTTCCCTTCACGATTTCAATCGGAGCATCAGTACCTGCCAGATATTTCGAATAGTCGATTTTGCCCTTCACCCCAGCCACGACAAAACGCCATTTTTTATCCCTATGCAGGATGTCAGCGGTTTTGATTAAGACCGCCATCATTCTTTCGACTTCCTGAGGGCGCGAACCGGGAAGAAGGGCGATCTGATGAGAATTAATATCATAAGGCGCTTTGATATATTTGCAATCGATATCATCGAGGAGATAATGCCCGACAAATTGATTCTTGACTCCGGTTTTATCATAAATATCCTTTTCGAAAGGAAGAATGAGAAGCATCATATCAACCAATTTGGCAATCTGTTTTATTCTTCCCTCGCCCCAGGCCCAAATCTGAGGCGATATATAATAAATGATTGGTATATGTAATCGTTTTATTCTTTCGGCCAGCCTCAAATTGAAACCGGGATAATCTATAAGAATAATGGCCTTTGGCTTTTCTTTTTCGATCAGGGACACGGTTTCAAGCATAAGTTTTCGGAAGAATAAATATTTCAGCGCCACTTCCCAGAAACCGAGGACAGCCAATTTATCCGGTCCGACAATCTGCTCTTGCCCGAGTTCACGCATCGCTTTTCCGCCGAGCCCGAGGAATTTGATATTTTTTTCACGCAATTGCAGGCTCCTGATTAAATTTGATCCGGCGATATCGCCGGAGGGATCGCCGGCTGAAATAAAGATTGGGATCATTGCCTCCCCTTTATTACTCATGTGGTCGGCAGATTAAGCATCAATGCCGCTCAGACCGATTTTTTCGATTTCGATCGCGACTCTCAGGGCTTCCACCGCCGATTCGGCGGTGACCTCGGGCGGACGGTCCATCTTTATGGCCAGTAGAAAATCAGTCAGTTCCATTCCGAGCATATCCTCATCTTTATTGCCGGCTTTTTTATAAATGATGTCTTTGCCTGATTTTCCCAATGGAAATCTCATTCCTTCATCATCCCTGGGGCGCTCATCGGCAAGGCGGTAGATATCGGCCTGCTTTTCAGCAAGGTCAAGCGAGAAATACCCCGATTTCTGGAAGATTCGGAGCTTTCTCATAGGGCGAAGGGAGATTCTGCTGGCAGTCAGATTAGCCACAGTTCCATTCTCAAAAGTTAGCCGTGCGTTGGCAATATCGGCGGTTTCCGAGATAACTGCCACGGCGGAAGCCTCTATTTTGCCGACTTTCGATTTCACGAGATGCAACGAAAGCTCGATGTCGTGAATCATCAGGTCCAGTATGACGGCAACATCAGCGCCGCGCGGGTCAAAAGAAGCAAGACGATGCGCCTCGATGAAGCGGGGACGAATGTCATATTTTTTCAGGGCTTGAACGGCCGGGTTGAATCGTTCGATATGTCCGACGGCAAGAGTGACATTATTTTTCTTGGCCAGATTCATGAGCGTTTCAGCTTCCCCAAAGGTAGCGGTTATCGGTTTCTCGATAAGGCAGTGAATTTTTTCTTTAAGAAATTCGCTTGCGACCGAAAAATGAGCATTAGTCGGGACGGCGATCGAAGCCGCCTCGATTTTTCCGAATATCTCTGAGATATCAGAGAATGCGGTCACCCCCCATTCCAAGGCAACCTGCCGACACTTGTCCTGATCGACATCATAAACGCCCACCAACTCCGCCTCTTTGATGTTTTTGTACCATCGCGCATGATGTTTTCCCAAATGGCCGACGCCAATGACTGCAGTTTTTATTTTATTCATATTATGTCGTTGTCCTTAGAGAAATGGGGTCTTCTCTCAATCAGACGGCCGGTCAACGATTCTGCCCTATTTGACAATTCCCCGGGTCGAGGCTTTGAGAAAATCAAGAATGAGTCCAATTTCATCAATCAGGTTCAGCTCTGAACTGATTTTTTCCACCGCCTGCGAGGTATTGAGTCCTGAGAAAAATAGGATCTTGAAGGCTTTTTCGAGCAAGTCGATTGTCTCTTTTGCAAATCCCCGCCGACGGAGGCCAATGCTATTTAGACCGATAACTTTGAGCGGATAACCGGCTACCAGCGAATAAGGGCAAACATCCTGTTGCACCCGAAAGCCGCCGCCAATCATTGAATGAGCGCCGATTTTGACAAACTGGTGCACCGGCACGACCCCTCCAATGATGGCATAATCGCCAATTTCTATATGTCCGGCAAGATTCACGGCATTGACCAATATGACATTATCGCCAATAACGCAATCGTGCGCCACATGGGAATAGGCCATCAGAAGGCAGTTTTTGCCGATCGTAGTTTCTCCATGCTGGATGGTGCCGCGGTTAAGCATGGCATATTCGCGGATAGTAGTTCCCTCGCCAATTACCAGCCGGGTCTTTTCGCCGCCGAATTTCAAATCCTGCGGTACTGTCCCCAGAACGGCGCCATGAAAGATCGTTACATTTTTTCTTAGCTCCGCATAAGAGGCTATCAGGCAATTAGCCCCGATTGTCGCGTTGTCGCCAATTTTGGCTTCAGGTTCAACAATAGTATGGGGGCCAATTTTGATATTGTCGCCTAATTCGGCCCTACTGTCTATTATGGCAGTATCATGAATCTGGTTCAACGGTCAACCACCATAGCCATCAACTCCGCTTCAGCGACGATATTTTCGCCGACAAATCCTTTGCCTCGCATTTTGCAGGTATTGCGCCTGAAAGCAAGCATCTCCAATTCGAAGCGGAGCGTATCTCCGGGGACAACCAAGCGGCGGAATTTGACATTATCCATAGATATGAAATAGACCAGTTTTTTCTGCGGTTCCGGCACCGCCTTGAGAAGCAGTATGCCGCCGGCCTGAGCCATCGCCTCGATAATCAAGACTCCCGGCATAATTGGGCGACCGGGGAAATGCCCCTGAAAAAATGGTTCGTTGAAAGTGACGTTCTTGATGGCGATCACCCGTTTTTCCGGTTCGAGGTCAAGGACCCTGTCTATCAAGAGGAATGGGTACCGATGCGGCATTATTTTCATAATGCCTCCGATATCCAAAAATGGTCCGCCATTTGGCGTTTGATACTTGCCGGCGAGCTTTTTCTTATCATATAGAGATTTAATCTGCCTGACTAACGCTACATTTGCTTTGTGACCGGAGCGGGCGGCAAGAATGTGACCCTTGATGGGCACGCCTATAAGAAAAAGGTCGCCTATTAAATCCAATGCCTTATGCCGAACCGGCTCGTTGGGAAACCGAAGAGGGATGTCGTTTATAATTCCGGTCTTGCCGACAAAAGCCTCATCCTTGAGGTTCAGTACTTTGCGAATCCGGTCAACCTCGACCTGTCCGAGGTCTGAATCATAAATGACGATAGCATTTTGAAGTCCCCCGCCTTTGATTAGTCCCTGGTTTTTCAGCATTTCGATTTCCGAGAGGAAGCAAAATGTCCTCGCCGGCGCAAATTCTTTGACAAATTCTGTATCAAGATCAATAAGAGTTGTGTATTGGGTTCCAAGGGCCGGATTTTTATAGTCTATCATGAAAGTAATGCGGAAAGTATCCGCAGGCGTAACCACAATATCGACCGAGCGATCCGATTCAGAATAGGAGAGGGTAGTGTCTATCACGAGGTATTGACGATCGGCATTCTGGGATTCAATGCCCGCCTCAAGGAGTTTTTCCACAAAGGGCAAAGCTGAGCCATCCCCTACCGGAGGTTCATTTGATTCCACTTCAATGTTAAGATTATCGATCTGAAGTCCCGAGACTGCGGCCAGCACATGTTCGACTGTATAGACTTTTGCGTCGCCATTACCAAGAGTCGTGCCCCGTGAAATATCAACCACATGGTCAATGTCGGCCCGGACTGAAGGTTTGCCCGGGAGGTTGGAGCGGGTAAATTTCACGCCGCTATCGGGCGGCGCCGGGTTGAAAGTGATGCGGGTTAGATTGCCGGTGTGAAGGCCGATACCCTCTAAGGATATGGGATTTTTTATGGTTCTCTGTTTTTCGAACATGATTGTCCTTGCTGGGCAAGATTATACAAATTATATATCTTCATATCAAGGGGAAAATGCTAATATCATAAGGCGCTTAAAGTTCCTTTAAGTTTTTTATCTTCCTGAACTTCCGAAACAGTTCAATGTATTCTTTCACCATCATTTCCTCGGATTCAGAAATCCCTTCCATCATTGGGATGCCTATTTTGAGAACAGACCTGACCATATCGGCCAAAGTTCGATCATACTTTACGGAGAGGGTCCTAAGTCTTTCCTTCAATTCAAAGGAGACAAACAGATTAAGGCAATGTTCCCCGCGCGTTTTTGGAATGGTTTCATTTTTCATTCTGGTAATCCTCCCTGTGATATTTTTGATGGGCAATCAGTAATTGCGGTGTCTTGATATTGATATGATACTTCTCCCTAAGGGTCCTTATGATTGATTTCCAAGTGGCAGAATTTTTTTTCGTATCAATCAGCCTATCTATTTTGCGGCGGTTAGATGATATGCAAATAATGCAATTGAGGTCTGGTTCAATTTCTATTCCATATTTTTCTTTGACGAAAGAGGCCAGACGCTTCTTGAGTTTCTGTATCGCCATGCGATGCAAGCTCTCGATCCGGCTGTTCCGTTTTTTGAGAGCCTCGGCGATCTGACGATATGATTCCCCCTGAAAAAAATACCGCTCGACAAATTCCTTTTCTTGCGGAGGAAGCTTGTCCAAGGCTGTTCGGACAGCGTTCTCAATTTCGGAATTGGGGGGCGGAGATACTTCATCGGTGAGCAAAGGGATCTTGCTTTTCGGGTCGGCGGCGATATCCACCAGCCAATTTCTTGTAAGGATTTTCCTTTGGGGCATTCTCTTTCCTTTTTGCCCGAATAGAAAAGAAAAGGGATGGAATGTCTACCATATTGGCATCACACCATTTCAAGTGATAATGATTATAGTTAAATCACATGAATCACAATTTTCGGGACAGGCCCCGACGAGATTCTGGGAAACAAATGGCACAATAAAAAAAGGTCAGGCGAAGACCTGACCTCTTATTTAGGCAAGCGCTGAATTTTACTTCATATGCTTTGAGACCAGCTTGGTCATTTCGAACATGCTGACCTGCTTCTTGCCACCGAAGACATCCTTCAAATTGTCGTCCGCGTTGATCATTCTCCGGTTGACCGAATCCTGAAGCTTGTTCTTCTTGATATAATCCCAAAGCTTCTTGGTAATTTCAGTCCGCGGCATAGGCTTGTCTCCAACCACGGCCGCAAGAGACATATCCGGCTGCATGGGTTTCATGAAGGCCGGATTTGGTTTGCGGGCGGTTTTCTTCTTAGCCGGCTTGGCCTTGGGGGCCGCTTTTTTCTTGGCCGGTTTCTTTGCCGCTTTCTTTTTCGCTGGGGCTTTCTTCTTAGCCGCCTTCTTAACGGGCATCATTTCCTCCTGTGTACCTCAGGGGATAAAGGTGTTATTGATTTCCGCTATGTAGCCTAGCATTTCTTCTTTGCCGGCTTCTTAGCTGTCTTCTTGGCCGTCTTCTTCTTGGTTGTCTTCTTGGCCGTTTTCTTTGCAGTAGGCATTAGTTCCTCCTTTTGTACTTAGGGGGTTTAAAGGATTGTTTTACCTTTATTATTTTCTTCATTGAATCAGCAGTGTCAACCAACCACTCGCCGATTACCTTCTTTTCCTCATAATTCTGCAACTGCATTGCGATATTAAAATTATGTTCAAAACTTATTGCAAGGAAATTCTTTAAAAAAATCAATTTATTTCTATTTGGAACTGCTTTATTTTCAGAGGGAAAGAGGAAATGATTTTTCCCATTCATGCAAATTCCGCCTTTCCCTAATTTGGATAACCAAAATGGGTCAGATGCGAACTGCGCCTGACCCATATTTGAAACTGTCGGCCGGTCTAACGAGCGATTGAATCAATACGTCATCAAACTCGACTCTCTGCCTATTCTAAGACGTGAATATTCTTCTTTACACAGATTTCTTTTAGCCGTTTTGGCCAGACAGTAACCGTCACCTCACCGAGGTGCGCGGTCCTCAGCAAATACATGTAGGTACGGGCTTGCCCGATGCCGCCTCCGATGGAAAGCGGAATCCGGTCATTCAGAATCGCCTGATGGTAGGGGAGCTTGAGGAAATCAAGCTGTCCGGATATTTTAAGTTGCTGTTTCATGGTTTCCTTGGTGACACGGATTCCCATCGATGTTAGTTCATGGCGTCTCTTGGTGACGGGGTTCCAGACCAGAATATCTCCATTCAGACCGTGGGTATCTTTGCCGGTTTCTTTGTTGGTAGGAACAACCCAGTCATCGTAGTCGGCCGCCCGCATTTCATGCGGATAGCCATCCTTGAGAACCCAGCCGATCCCGATTATAAAGATCGCAGGATGCTCTTGGAGTATCTTGGTTTCTCTCTGTTTGCGGGGAAGATCCGGATATTTGGCGAGGAGGTCTTCGGCATGAATGAAGGTCAACTCCTCGGGGAAATCCGGGTACTTGGGGTTTTTCAGAGCGGGGAATAGCTCCTGGGAGCGCTTGCCGGCTCCCCGGATCACTTTCCATATCCTGCGGACGGTGTCCTTCAGATATTCCAAATTCCGTTCCTTTTCGGTGATGCGTCGTTCCCAATCCCACTGATCGACATAAGAACTGTGGTCATGATCAAGGAAATAATCCTTTCGGACCGCCCGCATGTCGGTGCATATACCCTCGCCGACCTTGCAATCAAATTGCGCCAGAGCCATCCGTTTCCACTTGGTCGCGGCCTGAACCACCTGAGCCGTGATGCGCGGGTCAATCCCCAGACCGCAGGGAAATTCCACCGGCGTGCGGGAACCATCGCGATCCAAATAATCATTGACGCCACTTTCGCGATCGACAATCAGCGGCACCTGAACCATAGTCAGGTTTAGTTCCCTGGACAAATTATCTTCGATGTAACGTTTGATGGCGCTGAGCGCGCGTTGAGTGTCCAGACGGTTGAGCAGAGGCGCATAGTCAGTCGGCAGAATTTTCTCTACTTCTTCGTATGTGCTGATGCCCGGTCCAGCCAAATCTGCTTTCTTATCGGCCATAATATCTTAATCCTCCTTACGGTATAATAAAGCTGGAGCAAAAAATACATATAATGGAGCCGCATGTCAAGTTCATTGT